>SCUC01000198.1 GCA_004322375.1 Bacteroidota bacterium | reverse complement strand
AGCGCATTGATGAGTGGTGATATAACCACCGTAACCCCCTCTTTCATAATTGCCGGCAACTGGTAGCACAACGATTTTCCACCGCCAGTCGGCATTAAGACAAAGACATCCTTATCGTTGAGCAGGTCGGTAACGATTTCTTCTTGCAGAGGATGGAAAGTAGTATAACCGAAGTATTGTTTGAGGAAAGCGAGAGGAGAATTCAACTGGAATTATTGTGATTATTGGAGTTGGGGTTAGAAGGATTATGTCACCCTTTCAGGGTTTCTAAATTTTTTACCATTAAGTAAGCAAAAGGATTTTGAATATCTTCTTTCACTAGTGACGGGTAGCTCTTCAAAATCTCTTCCGGGGAAATTCCCGCTGCTATGTTGTCACGTATGACAGAAACCATTATGCCTGTTTCTTTGATGCATGGTTTGCCATGACAAATATTCGGGTTGATAGAAACTAGTTCTTGCCAAACCATAGTTGTAGGTAGAATAATTGTTATCTCTCATTACGTTTTCTAGTGAATTGCCATTTCTTCTTCAGTGGATGGACCAATTCCTTCTATCACAAGGTGTCTTAAAGTTTCTCTATCTCCGAATCTTTTAATGGCATCTAATACTTCTAAACCGACTAAGTTTCCTTTACTATCATAGTCGGCATAAATACCTTCTGCTAAATGTTTTGTAGTAACAGTTGTCTCGCGAAAAGTAATGCTTAATGCGTCAACTTCCCTGTCATAAATGAGTTTCATAATGTTCTCTTAAAAATAGTATGTTAATACTGTAATAACAATAATTTCATCCTCTTCTACAAATATAGGATGAACTTGCTTAGTTTCATAATAATGTCCGTTCCACAGATTATGAAAAGGGAAGTTTTTCTTACTTTGTACTCTTCTTAATTCGGCGGGCTCCCATTCTGAGGTTCGTATAGTCTCCTCTACTTCTTCCACAGTAAAACCGCGTTTTGGAATATAGCTGGCAGCATGGGCAGAAAGCCGGATTGTTTTTTCTATCGTTCTCATTTTTGTTTTTCACATACGTGAATTTATTTCCTCATCATCACCACATACGCCACAAATGCCACTCCAAAGCCCACGAACCAGGCATAGTCATATAAGAAGCTTAGTTGCTCAACGAGCAATCCGATAAGAGCGACAATCACCCCGGCAAGAAGAGAGTACATTGCTTTCATATTAAATCCTTTCGAAAACTCATACTCTCCTTTTCTCAAGTACAGGTCTTTCACGTTCAGCTGCATTTTTCGCACAAAGAAATAATCTGCAATGAGAACGCCTGCGATGGGACCGAGAAATCCTGAATAGCCGATAAGCCAACCAAAGATATATGTGCCAAAATCGGAAAGCAATTTCCAGGGCATCATCACGATGCCGATAATGGCAGTAATAATTCCTCCCGTTTTGAAGCTGATTTTCTTCGGGAAGAGATTCGCAAAATCATTAGCGGGGGAGACGACGTTCGCGGCTATATTTGTGGTGAGCGTCGCGACCAGCAAGGAAATCATCGCGAGGAATACGATAATGGGATTGTCAAATTTCGAGAGAAGCACAACCGGGTCCCAAATCGGCTCTTTGAAAATAACTATTGTTGCAGAGGTAACGGCAACGCCGATGAAGGCATAGAGAGTCATCGTGGGAGGCAGCCCCAAAGCCTGACCGAGCATTTGAGCCTTCTGGCTTTTTGCATAGCGCGAAAAATCCGGGATGTTGAGAGAAAGCGTCGCCCAAAAGCCGACCATCCCGGTAAGCGAAGGGACGAAAAATTTCCAAAATTCTCCGGCGGTTTGAAATTTACTCGGCTGCGAAAGCACGGGACCCCAGCCGCCTCCTTGAACATACGCCCAGCCAAGGAGGGCAAGTCCCATCAGGAGCAAAAAAGGCGCTGCTAAAGCCTCAAGCCAGCGAATGGATTCCGTGCCATTAACAATGAAATAAACGTTCATCCCCCAGAAAAGCGTAAAGCCGACCCACGGACCGATGATAAGTTCGCCCCACCAGGGGACAAGAATAATCATCATCGCGTTAATTGCCTGTCCACCAATCCATGTCTGAATACCAAACCAACCGCAGGCAACAATTGCCCGCAGCAATGCCGGGACATTGGAACCGAGAACGCCAAACGAGGCTCGCGCCAATACCGGAAAGGGGATGCCATACTTCGTTCCCGCGTGGGCATTCAGCACCATGGGGATGAGTACAATGAAATTACCGAGAGCGATTGTTGCTATTGCCTGCCACCAGTTCATACCGCCTGCAATTAACCCGCTGGCAAGCATATAGGTCGGGATGCATACCGACATGCCAATCCACAACGCGGCAATATGATAGGTATTCCACGTGCGCTGCGAAACTTTTGTCGGAGCGATGTCCTCGTTGATAAGAGAACTATTCTCAATTGCCGAGACATCAATTTCGACCAGTTCAGAATTAATATTCATGAATACATCCTATACAGATAGAACATGAGGTTGATTATTTTCCTTGCAGCTCTTGTTGCGCGGCGGAATTTCCTAAGGAAGCTGCGCGTTCAATATACATTTTTCCTTCGTTATTATTACCAATCGTTTCCAACGCTACGCCAAGGTTATACAAGGCATCGCCATAAAGAGAATCCAATTCGATTGCGCGTCGAAAATGCACGATAGCTTGTAACGTGCTATCCTGCATTGCATACACGCTTCCTACGTTATTGACCGCGCGGGAGGAGAACGGGTTCACTATTAATACCTTCTGGTAATATTGTTTTGCTTTTTCCATTATTTCCTTCTCAAAGAAATAATTACCTGCCTTCATGCAAAAATTAGCATACTGTTCAATGGTAGCGTAATCAACTGTATCCGCTTTAAACCATGCTTCGTATATTTCGTTGACACGGTCGTAATCATTGTGATAGATAGATTCAATATTGGTGATGGTGTTCAGGTAGCCCCGTCTATCATGTGGAAATTTACGTGAGTATTGCTGCCAGAGCCCGGCGACCGGAGCGTTATTTTTTACTTGATGATAATACTGAGCAAGATGGAGTGATGCGGCATAATGTCCAAACTGGGAGAGATTTCTTTTATCTAACAAGGAATAGGTGCGCTGTACACCCGCCTCAGCAGATGTATTGAAATAACACCAGACCAATGAATTCAGCATTGTAATGATGATGACCACGTTCAATACCCGTGTCGGGTTCGATTCGGTTCGCTGAAGATACGCCCAACCCGCGAACGCATAAAGCATTGAGAACAAGGGCGCGATAACATCCCAATCCTTCGCGGCTCCCAAATCAAATTTTACGAAACAAATAAACACAATGACCGGCAATAGGGCAATTGAAAAAAAACGTGTGAGCTGATGTTGCCATAGCGAAAACCTGTCGCGAAGCAATGCCATCCCAAGGAGAAACAACCCGCCGGAGGCAAAGAAGACAACGATGTTGAAAATATCAATAACATGATACAAGGAAAAAAACGTATATGCCAGGGATTCGCTTTCAAATTGTTCTGTGGAGGGCGAGAAGGAAAGATAATGCTTGTGGGGCGCAGCCGATGCCAGGACATAGGTATTAAAATCGGCAAGCCATAACGTCATGAGGATTCCGGCTCCAATGATGCCGGCGCCCAGAGTTACATTCTGCAATCCATTATTTTTCCACTCCTTATACGCTAAGAACATGAATGAAGGAAAAAACAGCATTGTCAGGTAATGGGAAACGCCTTGAATGAAAAAAACTAATGCAACCCATACAAAGGAAATTTTTCTTTTTAGAAAGAGAATGGAAACTAATACATACAGGCTCACGGAAAGCGCAACCATCGAGTAGGTCTCAACATACCCGAAAAACAACTGCATGTACGGACCTGAACATAGGAGCAAAAATATGAGAAGCTTGCTTCGCGGTTCTTCAGTCAAGTTTCTCGAAAGGTAAAAGGCAACAATGACAAACCCGATGCCTGTTATTACCGTAGCTATCCAGAACGCCTGTAAAAATGCAGCATACGACGTTGTCTGAAATAATGTTACAAACAGGAAATAGTATTGTGTTGAGAGCGGCTCGTTCCGGAGGTAGAGCGGAGAAATTCCCCGCAACGCCTCAGAAAAATTCCGGACGATAAACGAACCATCGCCCCACATGGGAGCTTCGATTTTTAGGAGGAACGATAATGCAACGAAGAGAACCACAGCGATACCAAGAAATTTTAACGGCGCGTTCTCCATAAATGAAGCAAGCGTACTAACGAAAGTACCTTTTCCCTTGATCGCAAAAAGAGTTACAACAAAAGAGAGAGCGAGATAGATAAAAAAGATTTCTGTGGGGAGAAAGCCGAGGAAATGAAATCCCCAATTCAAGCAGCTTGGCTCCAGGAAACCAAGAACATGGAGTCCGACAAGCAGAAGAGTAAATACTATAGAAGCAACGAGGTATTTGTTTGTCATCTTACTCCCAGGTTTCTCCCGACATTGTAAGAAGATACCTTGCCGTCGCGCTTCCCATTCGGGCTGCGATTTTTAGCGTTTCTACAGCCTTCTCTTTTTCGCCGTTTTGATAATATGCCTTGCTCAAGTTTTCGTATGCAGCAATGTTGTATTCGTCTATTTGAATCAGATGATTCAGCGTCATAATGGCTGAATCGGGTTTTGATGTTTGTGCATAAACCCCCGCAAGGTTCAAGTATGCCAAGCTATACGCGGGATTCAAGGCAATGGCTTTATGAAAGTTTGGCAACGACTTCTCAACGTTGCGTCGCTGGAGATACACCAGCCCGACATTATTGTATGCGATAAACGAGTTCGAGTCTAAGGAAATCGCTTGCTCGAATTTTATGAGAGCGCTATCGAGCAACCCCCCTTTATAATAGAGGGTTCCCAACTCCATGATGTATGCAGCATATTCCTGATGAGCGAGAGTATCTTGCGGAGAGCGGTTGAGCCATCGTAAGAATAGCTCTTCGATTTTAGGATTTTTTTTATCGCCATGGTCAATAAGGGTGCGTGCAAGCAGCCGATAAATGTGAAAATCATTCGGAAATGCGCTGATGTGTGTTTCCATTACTCTCGTGAGATTTGGCATATCTTTCACATTCATATAATGAGCCG
>SCUC01000197.1 GCA_004322375.1 Bacteroidota bacterium | reverse complement strand
GGTGTATGAAACTGCCCGTAAATATCAGGTTACAATGCGTATTTCAGCCTACATTATGGCAATTGATAAAGTAGCAAAAACATTAAAGGTACGTGGAATTTACGCGTAACAGCAAATGGCAATACGTTGTGGGATTTAGCCAGCGCCATGCTATTGTTAGCAAACTGGTTCTTAACCTATTTTTGGTCATTGTTCCGCTGCCAACACAATATTTGATGTTTGCGCAGGCTCAAGATTCGCTAACAACCAATGCAGATTTATTTCGTAACGGCATTATGTCGTTGGTTGATTCTACAATAAAAGTCTCCTCTGTTCATGCCGGTGCATCACTGGTTACAACGGTTTCTTTCTCGGAAGAGCAACCTCTGATAGAGCAAGCTCTTGTATCATCGCTCTCTCGCAACGGCATGGTCGTCCATAGCGACTCGCTGAAAGCAAATCCGGAATTTTCATTCAAAGTAACCGGGGCAGAATTGAATGTAACGTATAGTGAAACATTTCGCGAAACGTTTTTTGGAGAAACGAAAACTCGGCGTACAGTTTCGGTTACACTGCCTATTGTAGTAACAGAGATGAGCGCAGGAACTGTGCTGTTCGGTGAAACATTAAAGTGGACTGTATCGGATACTGTTTCTACGGCACAAATTTCCATGCTTGAGCACGAGCAGGTTCCGTCTACGCGCGCGCCGTTGCCTGAGCGAGGATTCTTCGACCGGCTTGCCGAGCCGCTTATTATTATCGGCGCGACAGGTGTCGCGATTTATTTATTTTTTCATGTGAGAAGCTAACGCGAACTCGCTGAGCATATATCATACACAAGAAAGTCATAGTTAATGATTCGGTCATATATAATATTCCTTGTTTTCGTAAGCATCCTCTTTGGCTGCTCTTCCTCAGATGTAACGCAAAATATGCCTGCGGAAGAACGCTTCGCGATTGGCAAGAAATTGTTTGAAGAAGAAGAATACCTCGATGCAAAAAAAGAATTTGAAATCGTCAAGCTCCAATATCCCGGAAGCTCGGTTGCAGACGATGCGCAGTATTATCTTGCCGAGTGTTATTACATGCGTGAGGAATATTTATTGGCTTCGGAAGAATACAAATCGCTCAGAAGAAACCTGCCGGGAAGCACCTATCTTTCCCTCGCGCAGTATAAAATTGCCATGTGCTATTACAATCTTTCTCCTGAGTCGCACTTAGACCAGCAATATACCCTCAAAGCGATAGATATGTTTCAATCGTTCATCGAATACTATCCTACCGATGATTTAGTTGCAGATGCTTCAAGTAAAATTAAAGAGCTGAACGGCCGCCTTGCGCAAAAGGATTTTGATTCGGCAGAGCTGTATATGAAGCTTGGCTATTATCGTTCCGCCGCGTATTACTACAACGGCATCGTTGAAAAGTTTCACGATACTCCTTTTGCCGAGCCCGCCCATGTAGGGTTGGCAAAAGCGCAGACGGCGCGGAAAAAATATGAAGAAGCGAAAGCCGCGATAGAAAAATTTTTACAAAAGTACCCGCACAGCAAGCAGCTGCCTGAAATTGAGTCGTTGAAAAAAGAGATTGAGGAGAAGCTTCAATCCCGGTCAGGTTCCGGCTCTCCGGAACAACATTCTCAAACGATAAAGTAGGAACGGTATGCCGGGAAAAACGAGCAGAAAAAGGAAAAAGAGATTCGTCAACGATTCACAAGTCGAAATGACGCAATTAGTCCTTCCGAACGATACCAACCAGCTTGGAAATTTATTAGGGGGAAGACTTATGGAGTGGATGGATATTGCCGCGGCAATCTGCGCACAACGACATTCCAATCGTGTGTGTGTTACCGCCGCAGTTGATAACCTTGTATTCCACCAGCCTATCAAGCTTGGAGAAGTGGTTGTGCTTCGCGCTTCAGTGAACCGTGTGTTCGGCACATCCATGGAAGTTGGCGTTCAGGTAACAGCGGAAAATCAATTAACTGGAGAGTGTAAAACTGCAAACACAGCCTATCTGACCTTCGTCGCTGTTGATGGTACGGGGAAACCGATACAAATCGAGCCTGCTGTTCCCGGGACGGCACAAGAAAAACGTCGGTTTCGTGATGCTCTTGATCGCAGGATGGTTCGTCTTCAACAATCGAAGGCTAACAGGCGTTAGTTACTTCTTTGATTCCTTTATTCCATTTTCCTTTTGCTTCCAGGGTGCGAGTTCTTTCTCTTGCCCTTACTCTGCAATGGATTCTTGCCGCAACCGTTTATTCGCAGCTCCAGCGCGCGACGTTGGGAGTCGCGACGGAAATCCGCTCTGCTAAAAATTCACAGGGATTAGTCGCCGGTGATTTTGATGGCGACGGTCTTGCCGATCTCGCGTCATATAATGAACGGCAAGTGTTAATCGAATTTCAAACAAAGGATTCGACGCTCTGGTATCCTTCCGATCCGAATCTCGATGCAGGGAAAATTACGAAGGTACTCGCCGCCCACTGTAATTCTGATAAAATGTCCGACCTCATTGTCGTGGATGGAAAAGCATCGGTGATACGAATCGTACTGGCAAGACATGGTCATGAATTTTACGTTCATTCATCCATTAAATTTAAGGATGAGATACCGGAAATTCTTGTTGCTGATGTTAATAACGATTCAAAAAACGACCTGCTTATTTTCGGGAAACGGGAGAGCGGGATTAGCGTTTACCTTGGCAGTGGTGGAGGTGGTTTTGCCAAATCCACAGTGTGGCTGCCCCAAAAAAGTTTTAGCTCTGTTTCGGTTATTGATTTCAATGCCGATAAATTCAATGATTTGATTGCCGTGGATTGGCTGAATAATGAGCTGAACATAGCAAAAGCTTTCGGTAAAATGAAATTTTCTGAACCGACTGTTATTCGATACGAAAATGAACCTCACCTTATTGATGCAGCCCCGATGGATGAGGATAGCTTGCCGGATATTGTTGTCACGTTTGTCAACTCGAGCGAGATTCGTATCTTAACGGGTAATAATTCGGGTCAGTTTGATAACCATTCAACCTTTTATGCTCGCACCCCGGCCGATCGGTTGTTTCTCGCTGATATGAACTCAGACGGCACAAATGATATTCTGCTATTTTCCCTTGAGATGCATGGACTAACGATATTTCTTAATGAAGCTACGAGGATGGTTTCTCAGCCGGAAGAATTTTCCTGCGGGCGTGACCCTCATGAGATAGTTCTGTTCCCGCATCAAAAGACAAACTTGATGAATATTGCTTTTGTAGAAAAGGGAAGCTCAATTATCAGGATATTTCACAACAACAGCGTTTCACTTTCTATGCCGTCAGAAATAGCTTACGCTATTGGCAGAGGGGCAGGCTCTGTTCTTAGCTTTGATATGATTGGGAATAATCGGGTTGACGTTGCAGTTCTTGAAAAGCAATCGCAGGCTATTTCTTTTTTTCCGAATCAAGAGAATGGAATGTTGAATGGGAAGTTTTCTATTCCTGTTTCAATCGAGGGAGTCAATATGCAGTACGCAATAAAGAATGGAGAGAAGAGCTATTTTATCGTTACGAACCCGACGGGAGATGCTGTCGCCGTTACGGAATTCAATTCAAAAACGTATGAACATACATCCTATACTGTTCCCGTTCCAAATAATTCCGAATTATTGCTTCGGTATGTTGACAAGACTTCAAAAATGTTGAATTTCTTTTTGCTCTCCGGCGACCAGAATACAAAGCAGACTTCGATTGCCAGATTTACCCAAATCGCCCCAACGCGGTTTATTGAACAAACAATAATCTCCCGGTTTGAGCCTCCTCTTGTTAGCGCAACGATAGGGGACTTTGACAACGATAATGATTATGACATAGCTTTTTTAGGAAAAAATGCAGGGAGGGGGATGCTTGAGCTGAGAACCATCATTCGTGACGAATCATCGAAAACGTTGCAGCCACATTTAGATTTTGCCATGAAGATGCAAGAATTCCCTCACGTTCTTATGTGGAATGCCGACATTACAGGCGATGGTTATCCTGATTTGATTTTTAATTTGCTACAACCAATCAACCAATTGCAGATTGCGTTAAGCGGAAGCAATCAAAAATTTCAAGAACCAAAATTTCGACTGCGCATTCCTGTTAATGTAAAGTCTCGCAGCCAGCTAAAATTGGTTGATGTCAATGGCGATAAGAGAACAGATATTGTTCTTAATAACAGCCTGACGAAGGAAATTCAGGTTTTTTGGGGCGCGGGAAATGGAACGTTTCCAACCGTGAATCGTTTGATCGGTTCCGAAGGTGTTGGCGGTTTTACTCTTGCCGATCTGGATAACGATAATTTCCAGGAACTAATTGTCTCTGATAGCCTTAATGGGTTATTGAAAATTTTCCCCTTGAAGTGAGAAACGATTTGAACGACAAAAAAGTAACGCGATTTTGTAAAAACTTGATTATCAATCAAATCCTTGTTTTGATACGTAATCGTCCCCTCTCCCTTTGGGATAGGGGCAAGGATGAGGGAGGGCAGGAATGCAGTTATGCAGGTATTTTCAAAACCATTTTCTTGTTCTCTCTTTTGCTCATCACATCAAGCCTTTCTGCACTAGAACAACCACGTCGTCTTCAATCTCTTGATGAATTGGAAAACGCAATTACCGAATTACACAGCGTAAGCAATCTACAAAGCATTAACAGCAATGAACAAGGACCAAAATGCGGATTGTGGTTTACCATGGAAGCAGCGCGATTGCTTTCGCAAGCATCAAATGAAGAAAAAGACAGGATACGAAAATTGCTT
>SCUC01000196.1 GCA_004322375.1 Bacteroidota bacterium | reverse complement strand
CAGACACTGCGAAGAGCGAATTACAGCTACTGGGAGGCAGATAACGCCTGGAAAGTTGTAACGTATGCCGTTCAGCAAAAGCCACAAGCGATTGAAACCTTTTCTCAACCGCACTATGAATTGATGAACGAATATAGGTTTGATTCTACTCTTACATTTGCGAACACATTATTTTATTATACCGGAGAGGGGTCGTTTGATTATGATGGGGATTGGATATGGTATGATAACAACGCAACGGATTGGTTTCAGAGTTATGCAGGCTATGACTCAACCTATGGGATGAGCAGATTTCCCTCGATGGTATTACGCGGTTTTGTAGGAAATAAGCAATGGGGATGGCTGCCGCGAGTGGATATCAATTATGGCGCGGGGAAGCTCTCTGTTGGGGGGGAGCTGCGAGTTCACCGTTCGACGCATTGGGGAGGGATACCTTTTGCTTCTGAATATCCTACTGCTGCATTTGACCCTGATTTTCATTTCTATGAATATAATGGCGTGAAAGATATTTTTTCGTTATTTGCACACGCAATACATACCCCGAATGATAAACTCACCCTTATGGGTGATTTGCAGTTAGTTTCTAACCGATACGGAATAGAGAATGAAAAATTTCTCCAGAACTCATTTGATCAGAACTATGTATTTGTCAACCCAAAGCTGGGGGTGAATTACAACGTTGATAGCCAGTGGAATACCTATCTATCATTAGCGTACACCTCGCGTGAGCCGAGGTTGAAAAATTTGTATGCAGCAGAAGAGGCATACTACGGAGCAGTTCCACAATTCGAGCAACTCAATGGCGGATATAATTATTCTAATCCTCTGGTCAAGCCGGAGCATTTATTCGATATAGAGCTTGGGGTTGGCTATCAGGAGCCGGAAGCACGAATCACGGCGAATCTCTTCTGGATGGAATTTACGGATGAGTTGGTGAAGAGCGGGCAGCTTGATATTTTCGGTCAGCCCATCACAGGAAACGCGAACCGTTCGCGTCATATTGGCTTAGAAGTTGACGGGGCAGCAAGGCTCAACAAAGAAATATCCGTGAGCGGGAATTTGTCGCTTTCGAGAAACAGGCTGGTTGAACATACGGTGTTTGTTGAAACTTCGATTGCCGGAAATTCGATTATTGTTCCCCTTTCACTCGATGGAAATTCCATCGCAGGCTTTCCCGATGTGCTGTGGAATGTTCGTGTAACATATAACTATCGAAGCATTACATCATCGTTGATTGCAAAATATGTCGGTTCGTTTTACACAGATAATTTTGAGCTTGGTGAACATAAGAACGATGAATATACGGCAATCAATTTTGAATTTCTTTATTCATTCCCGCGCGTATTTAATGCTGACATCGCGTTTCGGGCGGAAGTACGGAATTTATTAAACAAGCTCTATATGATGAACGGGGAAGGGGATGCGTTTGTCCCTGCAGCGGAACGAAATTATCTTTTTGGCATTACGGCAAATTTCTGATATGAAAGCATTAATCATTGCCAACGGGAAACTTCCTCCGCAACGCATCGTCCGTGCATTAGTTCGGGAGGCGGACTACATTGTATGCGCAGATGGGGGAGCAAACCACGCACGAAGGTTAGCCATTACGCCGGATATAATCGTAGGAGATTTTGATTCTATCACAACGGCAACAAAACGATTTTATAAGAATGTGCCTCATTATCCTATTGCAGACCAAAACAGCACTGATTTAGAAAAGGCAATCCGTTTTTGCATAGAGCGAAAGATGGGGGAGGCAAATATTATTGGGGCGTTTGGAGAGAGGCTTGACCATACGACCGGCAGCCTTGGTTGTTTCAAGAAATTTCGGGGTGAGATTGTATTGCGCTTCATTGATAAGGAGGCTGTTGTCTCTCTCATCGTCAAGAAGATAACAATGCAAACAACAATCGGTGAGAAGATTTCTCTTATTCCCTTAGACCGGTGTGAAGGAGTTACGACTAAACATCTTAAATATGCAGTAAGGAATGGTGTATTAGAGCTGGGAGTTCAAGAAGGAACCAGTAATGTTGCTCTCGCGAATTCTGTTACAGTTTCTGTTAAGAAGGGGACGCTGCTTTTGTACAGGTTTCATGGACTGGGCGGTAGGTGGCAAGTTTGAGTTTGACAGGAAGCAGGATACAAGATGTAGTGATAGGTAAGAGGTGGTAGGATAGGTAAAAGGCAGTAGATGTAGGATGTATGCCGGTAATGTATGAACTGAATTATCAAAAATTTATTAAGAATTTTGGCATTGGAATTCGTTTAGTGTTTATCTTTTCGATATAGAATTTTCTTTTGTTTCCCACCCCCTTTCCTCGTATCTTTAAATCGTTCTTACTGTCGGCGATGGGTATAAAACCTCTACGAGTCGTTGACCATCGCTGGAACAACGTTAATATTTTTTTGAACTCCACTATAACTTGAAAACGAATTACCATGATACCCACACAACTACTACC
>SCUC01000195.1 GCA_004322375.1 Bacteroidota bacterium | reverse complement strand
AGAGCATGTAAGAAAAGACAAAATACAGGTTACAGTAACATCTCCTCCTTATGCAAATTTTATACGAAAATCAGTAGAAGACAGAACTACTACACACAAAAAATCAGTAATTAAATACGATAATAATAGCACCGTGAAACCCTATAGCGATGACGAAAAGGATTTTGGTAATTTACCCTATAAGGAATTTCTTTCAGAAATTAAATTGGTTCTAAAAGCTAATTTCGAGATAACAAAACATAATGGTTATTCTGCATGGGTTGTAAAAGATTATAGAGATACTAAAAATAAAATACCTTATATTTCCTTTCACTCGGATTTAGCCAGAGTTGGAGAAGATGTCGGCTTTAAATTCCATGATTTGATTGTTTGGGACCAGACAGGACAACGTCGTCTGGTTTTGTTAGGCTATCCCACAGTGATTTACACTAATCAAAATTGCTCTTTCATAGTTGTTTTTAGGAAGTTATGATCTTTTCTCTTCAAGAATTTAGCGAGACACTTGAGGATGTAGAAACAACATATCTTACGCATGCTATTCACCCATATCCTGCTAAGTTTCCACCAAAAATCCCAAGAAAGATTTTAGAAAAATTTTCTGCTCCTGGAAAATTGGTTTTAGATCCTTTTTGTGGTTCCGGTACCACTCTTGTGGAAGCCCGTTTGCTTGGAGTAAATTCTGTGGGAATAGATATTAACGGTTTAGCATGTCTCTTATCTAAAGTTAAAGCAACACCTATCAATGAACAACAAATACAAATGATTCATAATGTCATTGAAAAGTTTAAAGAAATTAGTTTCAAATGGAATATGGGAAGTAGGAAAAACAAAGTAAAATTTAACTTTAAAGGAATAGGACATTGGTTCCAAGACAATGTATGTGAAGAATTAACGTTGATTCAATTAGAAATTAATGAAATAAAAGAAAAAGTAGTACAAGATTTTTTTCGAATTTCCTTTTCGTCTATTATTGTTCGGGTGTCTAATCAGGATAGTGATACACGATTTGCCGCGATTAATAAGAACGTGGAAGATGGATTTACAATCAACTATTTTTTGAAGAAGTCAAAAGACTATCTTAAAAGGTTGGTTGATTTTTCTAAACTAGCAAAAGCTAATTGTACAGTAGATGTGGTGAATGCTGATACTCGTAATTTAAATTTCTTAATGTCGGATTCAATAGATATTATTATTACTTCCCCGCCATATGCAAATACTTATGATTATTATCTTTATCATAAATTTAGAAAACGTTGGTTAGGGATTGACGTTGAATTTGCCCAGTATAATGAGATCGGTTCTCGAAGAGAATTCTCAAGTTTAAAACAAGAGCCTACAAAATGGTTAGAAGATTTGAAAATATGTTTTTCACAAATGCATAGGGTCTTAAAGAAAGACTCCTTTGCTTTTATAGTCATAGGTGATTCCGTTATAAAAAAACAAATAATTAGAATGGATGAGGCTATTAAAGGTTTTTCCTCACAGGTAGGTTTGGTCGTAGAACATGTTGTTTCATCTGATTTATCAAATCATTCAAAAATATTCAACCCACTGTTTGCTCAAAAAGGTAAAAAGGAACACTTGATCATTATGAGGAAGAAGTCTTGAAAGAACTACGTATATATTATGAATGTTTGGAACAAGCAGCACATTTTATCAAACCTATTATTGAAAAAACAGAAGCTTTCAAAACGAAACAAATAGAGATAAAGCTAGTCAACCTAAAAGGAGATTATAGACTTTTTTCAAAACGAGTAGCAGCGATACTTTTTCTGAAAAATCCTGACATTTTATTTACAATTATTGAAGATGAAATAGAATATCCAATATTCCAATTGGAAATTTCAACAGCTGCATATACCGCTGACCATGAATTACAACGATTTGACGGAATTGTAGCCTCAATCGAAAGCAATTGCGTTTACGGTAAATTATCACCTATCAACAAGGTATCTCAAAGTAGCCATGGCGGTGATACAGATTTTAATTATTTAATTCCATACAAAGCAGTATATGACTTATGTCATACTATTGCTTTCCATTTCGATTGGCCATGTGACAAATTAGGAAATGTTATTGTCAATAATGAATATTTAAGTTGCCCGAGGGAAATTCCATCATTAACTTTATTTTTGAAGAATCTAGTGAATTTTATATCAAAAAATAAAGTCTCTATGTTAAATTGGTTACAAATTTTCATAACTGATCTCCAACACGAATCGCATTTTGCATCATGGGTAGAAGAATTAGAAAAAGTTGAATTACCTGAAATAAGAGAATTAAATACTTCCAGAACGAAGTGGAAAGATAAACAGCAATCCTTATATCTAAAAATTAATCGTTTTGGTCATGCCATGGATCCGGAAAGAGGCATGTTATCTTATTACGGTACTATTTGTGACAGTGTTATTTCTCAAATGTGCTTTGATGAGGAAAACGAAAGTTGGTATAAAGCGACAGCAAAAGAGTCTGCAATTAGAAACTATATTGAGAAAAATGGTCTAAGGAGTGGCTTTGATTTTCTTAATTGTTTTGTTCTTGCATCAGGTCTTAGCAATTTTCCTTTTTTCACTAACCTTATTAATGACAATGCAAGCTCTGAAGTTGAATGTGTGACTGTAGATTTAACTGATTTTTTGGTTTCAAATTTTGCTTCGTTAAATAAATCTTTGAGAACAGTCTTTAAGTTTTCTAGGGAATTTCAAATCATTGATCCGGCCAACATATTACGGGTTAAATTTGTATGGGAAAAAGTTAATACTTACAATAATTCTTTTAGCTCTTATGATATTACTCCCCTTTGTGAGAAAACCTATCTCACGGAAGACGATATCTCCTATATATCTGTTCATAATGTTTTAAAGCAAAACAACTACAAAGTATTAGCTGTTAGCTATCCTGGTGCGCAAGGGGATAGAGTTGTTTTAACGCAAGCTGGTACAGGTAGGAATCAACCAAGAAAATATATTGACATCATATCTTATTTACCAGAAAGTCATACATCCTTACAGGAAAATAAAGAAATATTTGTTGCTCGGGTAATGCAGGTAGAAATTAATGAGTTAGCTCTTTATAAAACAGACAGAAATTATATTGAAGGCATCAATAATTTTATTGATAAATATGATAATATAGCCCCTAAGAATATTAAAATAGGAATAGGGTTTTGGGCAAATAGTAGATTTACAGTAGAAAATATACAAGACCTTGAAATTGCTGCTTTAGATTATTTCATATATGTTGGGCAAAACCAAAAAGAATGGGTGGTTTTCAGTACAGGAGAAACTCAGTTGTTTTCCGTTACAAAGGGGAAAGTCCAGTTACCACAAACTTACCAAGTAATTGATAAAGAAACAAGTCAATTAAACATATTTGCTGGAGAATAATAGTAAGCTCTATGGTTAATTTCCAGATTTATGTCTAAACTCTCCGTCATCCTCATCACTTACAACGAAGAAAAGAACATCGAACGTTGCTTGAACAGCGTCTCATGGGCTGACGAAATCATTGTCGTTGATTCGTTCAGCACGGATGCAACGATTTCACTGACGAAGAAATTTACATCATATATTATTCAGCACAAATACGATGGAGATATTAACCAACGAGAACGGGGCTTCGCGGCGGCGAAAGGAGATTGGCTGTTCTATATTGATGCCGATGAGGAAGTGAACGATGAACTGCGAGAAGATATCCTCAACGTTATGAGAAACGGCGCAGCGACCGATGGATATTACGCGCAACGAAGGAACAAAATCTTCGGGAGATGGATGTATAACGGCGGATGGTTCCCCGACTTAACATTCCGGTTATTTAATAAAGAGAAGTATCTAGCCGAGCATGAAGAAGTCCATGGCGGATTCACCGTTCGCGGCGCTAAGGGAACACTCAATGGATTTCTCAATCATTACCCTTACGAAACTATCGAGCAGTACCTTGCAAAAATGAACGATTACACTTCGCTGCAAGTCTCAAACAAGTTGAAGCAGCCCGATGGCGTCAATATTTCATGGATAAAAATAATATTTAGCCCTCTCTCCCATTTCATCCGCAAATTTATTTCCAACAAAGGTTACAAAGATGGATTGCATGGATTTGTGCTCGCCATGTTGGGAGCAATTTATACCTTTTCGCTCTATGCGAAATGTAAAGAATACGAGATACGATTGCGAGAAGAGAAAGGCATCCTCCCTCCAATTACCAATCTTGAGTTGTTAATATACAAACGTCCCGGGTTTAAGGAATGATGGCTGTAATGAAACCCTCTCTCACCTTAGTAATTGCCGTCTATAACTCGGTCCGCTACCTGGAGTTTATCTTCGAGGCACTGAAGCGTCAATCATTCAAAGAATTTGAAGTCATTATCGCAGACGATGGCTCAGGTCCCGAGATAAAAAATCTTATCGAACGAGTTAGACCGGCAGTCCACTTCCCAATTCAACATCTCCGGCAGGAAGACGCGGGCTTCCGTAAAAATGTCATGTTAAATAAATCAATCGCTGCATCGCAAGCAGAATATCTCGTATTCATTGACGGTGATTGCGTACCACACCATAAATTTTTGAATGACCATTGGACGCATCGAAAAGTAAACGGTGTAATGTGCGGCAGAAGAGTCAATCTTAGCAAGCCTATTACTGATGCTTTGACACTGGAAGATATTACATCAGGGCGGTTTGAAACCTTATCCTTGAAACTGTTATGGGATGGCTTGATGTCCCGAAGCTCGAATTTAGAAGATGCCCTTCGTTTTGAAAGCAACTGGATACGGGTACTGCTTCACTGGAACCAGGCAAGAATTCTTGGATGCAATTTTTCGATTGAAAAAAAGCAACTTGAAAAAATAAATGGATTCAATGAAGATTACAAAGCCCCCGGCTTGGGCGAGGATACCGATATTGCCTATAGGCTGGAATTGATTGGCGTCAAACAATATCCGCTCAGGTATCTTGCTCCCCTGTATCACCTGTATCATCCTCAAACGCGCGCAGCGGATGAAAACAAACAGATTTTCGAGCGAGTCGTTGCCAACCGTGAAGCTATTTGCCCAAATGGATTGCGTAAGTTATCTTGAGATGAAATGAGCGCATACGGAACATACCGCAGGATTTTAGGGTTTGCCAAGCCCTATTGGAAACACATCAGCGGCTCAATTCTTTGCACGGTATTCTATTCCTTGTTTAGCGGGGTCTCTATTTTTCTGTTCATCCCGCTGCTGGATATTCTCTTCCATCCTGAAAAGATGATGCAACAAACCACAACGGATATGGTTTCTGTGCCTTCAGGAATTGGTGGAATCATTGAAAATATAAAGCAATCGCTTTTATCGTTTGTCTTTAGCGGGAGCCAGATGAATGCGCTCTTAACAATTTGCTTTATTATTATTATTGCATTCTCGCTTAAAAATCTTTTCGGCTACTTACAGTCGTTTTTGATGAACTATGCCGAGGAGGGTGTAGTCAAAGATATCCGCAATGCGTTGTACAGACACCTGCATAATCTACCTCTTGCTTACTTCACAAATGAACGAACAGGCGGACTTATCTCCCGAATAGTGAACGATGTTTCCATCATCAATGGCGGCATTAGCGCGAGCTTCGTTACGATGATTCGAGAACCATTACTGATTATCGTTTATTTAGGTCTTGCTATTACCTTAAGCTGGAAGCTCACTCTGATTTCCATCGTTGTCTTTCCCTTCTCACTTTCGATTATCAGCTGGATTGCAATCCGCCTGCATAAAGAGCGTGGAGTTTCTCAAGAACAGCTTGCCGATATTACATCCGTGCTGCAAGAAACTATCTCCGGAGTGAAGATTGTTAAAGCATTCGGGATGGAAGATTTTGAGAATAAGAAATTCAATAAATACACGTCAAAATATTTTCGTTCGTTAATAAAGATTACGCGTATTCGCGACATCGCTTCGCCGACGACGGAATTACTTAGCGTGATTGCAGGGGCAGTCATCATCTGGATTGGGGGACAACAAGTTTTGATTGAGCAAAGCCTCAAGGCAAGCGAGTTCCTGGGATTTCTATTCATCATCTTTCAAATCATGCCGCCGGTGAAAGAACTGACGAATGTCAATAACAGAATCCAGGAATCGAGTGCTGCCGGCAAGCGTATTTTTGAAGTCCTTGATACGCAGCCAAGCATCCGCAGTAAAGAACATGCCATTACTACCAAAGAATTTACCTCGGCAATTGAGTTTCAAAATGTTTCGTTTTCATACAACGGCATTGATACTGTATTAGAAAACATATCTGTCAAAATACAGAAAGGAGACGTCGTCGCCATCGTAGGTTCAAGCGGAAGCGGTAAAACCACGCTTGTTGACCTTGTCCCTCGCTTCTATGATCCGACACGCGGCTCTATTACTATTGATGGTATAGACATCAGAGACCTTGAGGTAAAATCCTTGAGAGATAAAATCGGCATTGTTACTCAAGAAACAATTCTGTTTAATGACACGGTAAAAAATAATATCGCGTATGGATTAGACTCATGTCCTCTTGATGACATCATTGCCGCCTCGAAAGCGGCAAACGCTCATAATTTTATCATGGAAATGCCCAAGCAGTATGAAAACATCATTGGCGAACGGGGAGTGAAACTTTCCGGCGGTGAACGCCAACGGCTTTCTCTTGCACGCGCTATTCTCAAAAATCCACCGATTCTGATTTTAGATGAGGCAACATCCGCTCTCGATACGGAGTCTGAAATTCTGGTTCAGGAAGCGATTGATCATTTAATGTCAGGCAGAACATCCATCGTCATCGCGCACCGGCTCTCTACTATTCAACATGCGAACAGAATTATTGTGTTGCAGGATGGGAAAATAGTCGAAGAAGGAAAGCATGAAGAACTTCTTGCAATTCCTTATGGCGTGTATAAAAAATTGTACCAATTGCAGTTTAGAGTTTAATAAAATAAACGCGAATTCTTCAGAAGAAATCCTAAATACAAATATCATCATAGTCAAATTACTAACTGATGTTACGCATCTCAAAGAGTTTTATGAAAAAATCACTCCGCGTTGCCGTAAATCCCGCTAGAGCGGGACTACAGTATTCAAGTCCCCTAAACGGGACTGTTTTTACAGATTAGTCGGATTTATCCGACTTGCATG
>SCUC01000194.1 GCA_004322375.1 Bacteroidota bacterium | reverse complement strand
CCTTCCCATTGCTAATGGAATTGCTAACTAAAAAGGTGATGCAATGTCCAATCTTTCAAGTTTCTCTCTTTTCAAGCGGGCTAATGGTTATTACTACATCCTTTTTTCGGAGGAAGGAAAAAAGCGGTGGAAATCTACCGGATGTTTTCTCAAGGGGGACGCGCTAAAAGCTCTCAGTGAGTTTTCAAACCTTTGTAAGGAGAAGCCAAAACCTGTTACCCTTTCTCAGTTTGCCAAAGAGTTCCTTGACTATTCGCAAACGACCTTTGCAAGACGTACCGTTATCATTTATACATCTACGTTAAGGAATTTCCAAGAAATAGCTGGAGATTGTCTCTTATCTTCCCTAAACCATAGGCATCTTGATTTGTACAAAACAGAGCGAATGAAACGAATTTCTCCGGTTACGGTGAATATCGAATTGAGAACGCTTAAAGCGGCGCTCAATGTTGCTGTACGATGGAAATTGTTAGGCTCAAATCCTTTTTCCGATGTTCAGGGGGTGCGTGTACCCGATGTTCCTCCATGTTATTTCAGCAAAGCAGATTTCCAAAGATTGTTGGATGCCATATCAGAGCAATGGCTGAAAGAGATAGTCGTGTTTGCAGTGCTAACAGGAATGAGAAGGGGAGAAATAGTAAATCTCCGATGGAATGAGGTTGACCTTAACCACAAGATGATTTACATACAGAGCAATCCTACCTTTAAGACGAAACAAGGGAAAAGACGAGTTATCCCGATGAATGATTTTGCTTTCACGATGCTTAACGCAAAGGCGGGATGTGTTTCAGGAGAATATGTATTTACGTACAATGGAAGAAAAATACTTGACGACCTCGTGAGCAAGAGGTTGAAAAAGCATATACGGAGGTGCAATCTGAATGAGAAGCTGCATCTCCATAGTTTGAGGCATACCTTTGCAAGCTGGTTAGTACAGGATGGGGTTTCTTTGTACGAGGTACAAAAGCTACTTGGACATAGCAATATTGCCGTAACACAAGTATATGCACATTTACAGCCGGAACGGTTACATGAAACAGTGAACAGGATTGCAATACCATTGAATTGATAAATTTGGGCGGCTTTACACATCAAACCATTTACTACCATTTACAAAACAATGTACAACGCATTACAAACAGTTTACCAGAGTTTACAGCATAAAAAGGGGGGGGTATCAAGGTTTTTAAGGGGGGATGCCTTGAATTGAAGGTAAGGGGAGGTACAGAGAAAAAAGAATGCTTTTTGAGATTTGCATTTTTGAAAAAGGGGTGGGGGTACACAAAAAGTAGGGGTGTCGTTTCCTTTAGATAGCTTGATTTTTTGAATTATTACAGTTACATTTGCAAAGCATCTGAATTGACCGACAATAACAGATTTTCTTCCCGCTAACGCGGGATTGATTTTCCCTCAATTGCTTGACGGGTTTCGGTCAAACCCAGATGTAGCAGTTGGGGGATTTTTTGTTGGCGGAGTAATTGAGACTGAAAGCCTTCCATGTTATTATTTTCCCCTACTTTATTCGTTCTACTATTTATTGAACAAACAACTTTAGTCTATAAAGAAACCTAAAAATATTGAAGATAGTTTACTATGCCCAAAATCTACGACAACATAGAACATCACCTTACCAAAGGATTAAACGAAACCTTAGAAGTATCTCACCGGACAGATTTTTGCGTTGGTTATTTCAATCTTAGAGGATGGAAAGAAGTAGCTGAAAAGATTGACAGCTTGCAGGGGGTAACGCTTGCAGAGGGTGAGGAAGAAGTGCATCGTATTTGCCGATTGTTGGTAGGGATGCAAAAATTACCTGTTGATATTTTGCGTGAATATTTCTACCGTGATGAAGACCATATTTTTGACCAAGCAGAAGCAAGCAAACTCAAAAAACGGTTGGCTCAGGAGTTCAAAGACCAACTAACCATAGGTGCGCCAACTGAACATGATGAGATAGCATTACGGAAGTTGAGCCGGCAGATGAAAGAAAAAAAGGTAGTTGTAAAACTGCATCTTCGCTACCCGCTTCATGCTAAATTATACTTAGCGTTCAGCAATGATAAAAGAGTGCCTGTTGTGGGTTTCTTAGGGAGTAGCAACCTTACATTAGCAGGGCTTTCAAAACAAGGCGAGCTAAACATTGACGTATTGGAACAAGATGCCGCTAACAAATTAGCTCTTTGGTTTAATGACCGTTGGCTTGACCGTTGGTGTATTGATATTACACAAGAGTTAATTGAAATCATAGACAATAGTTGGGCGGCAGATAGATTGCTTTCACCGTATCATATTTATTTAAAAATAGTCTATCATCTTTCACAGGAAGCAAGAGCGGGATTAAATGATTACAGCTTGCCGAAAGTGTTTCAGAGAGACCTTTTGGTCTTTCAGCAAATGGCGGTAAAGATTGCCGCAAAAAAATTAGACAATCGCGATGGGGTATTAATCGGCGATGTTGTTGGTTTGGGGAAAACAATTACTGCTTGCGCTTTGGCAAAAATGTTTGAAGAAATGAATTTCTTTTCCACACTTATTATTTGTCCTCCAAATCTGAAACCGATGTGGAAAGAATATATTGTAAAGTACGATCTGAAAGCAGAGACCTGTTCAATAGGCGAGGTACAAAAGAAATTACCGGAGTTGAAACGGTTTCGTATTGTCATAATTGATGAAAGCCACAACTTACGGAATGATGAAGGAAGTAGGTACAGGGCAATAAAATCATACTTAGATGAAAATGAGAGCAAAGTTATTCTCCTTTCAGCAACTCCTTACAATAAATCCTACGTTGACTTATCAAATCAGCTTCGCCTTTTTATTTCTGATGAGAAAGATTTAGGCATAAGCCCTGAACGATACATTAGTGAAATTGGCGGGCAGGTTCAGTTTATGGCAAAGCATACGGAGACGTTCATCCGTAGTATAAAAGCATTTGAAAGAAGTGAATATGCTGATGATTGGCGTGAACTGATGCGGCTTTATATGGTTCGCAGAACAAGAAGTTTCATCAAAGCAAACTACGGAGTTACCGATGCAACAACAGGTAAAGTAGGTCTCAAATTTCCTGATGGTCACTTTGAACCATTCCCTGAAAGAGTTCCTAAAAAAGTGGAATATGAGTTTGACCCTAACGACCCGAAAGACCAATACGCAAAACTCTATACGAAAACGGTTGTTGAAACTATCGAACACATGACTTTGCCCCGATATGGCTTAAAAAAATATTTAGAGACTAACCCGACCATAAGGGCAACCAAAGATGAAGAAGTGATTATGCAAAACCTTAGCCGTGCCGGAAAACGGCTTATGGGATTTTGTAGAACGAACCTTTTCAAGCGTTTGGAAAGCAGTGGTTATTCATTTCTTCTCTCTCTTAGCAGGCATATCCTCCGTAACTATGTTTTTGTTTATGCCATTCAGAACAAATTGCCATTGCCTATCGGTAAAAATATTTCTCAGAACTTGGATGATTACTTAGAAGACACAGACACCGACCAGAATGGAAATCAAGAAAATTACCTTAAGTTGATATTAAAACCTGAAATGTATTTAACGCAAGCGGAAAAACTCTACAAAGATTTTGAAAGCCCTGCTTACCGCAACCGTTTTGATTGGATACGTTCACAATTCTTTTCATCTTCATTGCAACAAACTCTTATTGGGGATGGCGAGGATATTATCAAAATTCTTAATATCGGTAAAGATTGGAACGCTGAACAAGACAGGCAACTCAATGCTTTGCATCGCTTGCTTACCGTTACACATAAAGATGAAAAGGTTATCGTGTTCACACAATTTGCAGATACTGCTTGGTATCTCACCGAGCAATTGAAAAAAAGAGGAATGAAAAGTATTGAATGTGTAACAGGCGACCATGAAAATCCATCTGCATTAGCGCACAGGTTTAGCCCTATTAGTAACCAACATCCTGAAATTGTACAAATGAAGCAAGATTTGCGCGTACTTATCTCAACAGATGTTTTAAGTGAAGGTCAAAATTTACAAGATGCACATATCATTCTCAACTATGACCTCCCCTGGGCTATTATTCGTTTGATACAACGTGCAGGTCGTATTGACCGTATCGGTCAGAAGGCTGAGAAAATTCTGTGCTATTCTTTTTTCCCTGAAGACGGAATTGAGGAAATTATCAAACTCCGAAAGCGATTAACTAATCGCATACGGCAAAATGCTGAGGTAGTGGGTAGTGATGAGACGTTCTTCGATGGAGACCCTATAAACATTATGGATTTATATAATGAGAAAGGCGGTATCTTAGATGAAGATGAACGAGATACAGAAGTTGACCTTACATCATACGCCTACCAGATTTGGAAAAATGCTTTAGATATAAATCCCTCTCTCAATAAAACTATACCGGATTTGCCGAATGTATGTTATGCGACTAAGCATAACACAAGCGAGCCGGAACATGAAGGCGTTATTCTTTACTCCCGAACATCAGACGAAAATGATATGTTGGTTTGGCTTGATGACAAAGGAAAAACAATTACCCAATCACAACGCGCAATTTTGGACGCGGCTCAGTGTTCAACTGATACGGAAGCGAAATACAAGTTGCCAAACCATCACGAGCTTGTGAAAAAGGGAATTGATTTTATCCGCGAGGAAGAAAAAAACACAGGAGGTTCTTTAGGCAAGAAAACCGGAGTAAAATTCCGTACTTATACAAGGCTCAAAAACTTTTGTGAAGATAATGAGGGTACATTATTTGTTAATGAACAGCTTAAAAAAGCCGTTGATGATATTTTCAAATATCCAATGAAAGACTTTGCAAGAGATACAATTAACCGTCAAATGAAAGCAGGTATCAGCGATGAAGAACTTTCCTCGCTTGTTATATCGCTCCGTGAAGAAGATAAATTATGTATTGTTGACCCTGATGAACATCCTTTTAAAGAACCGCAAATTATTTGCTCACTTGGATTAACCAATAGCTAAAACAATTATGGCATTAAGCAAAAAAGAGTTTTCAGAGTATATCAAACAATTCAAATTCCGTGAATTGTTTAACGAAATGGGGTGGAACAATGACCGCACAACTCAACCCATCGTTGTTGATGCCGATACATTTCAATTGACCGGAGTTGCTGAGAAAAGCGGGTTCAAAATTCTATTGTGTAGCCCTACATCAGCAGGAGACATTCCCGATTATCATATCAGGAAAAAGATTGAAACAAAAGTTACCAAACTTTTTCAAGAGCATTTGCTTATTTTCAATGACGCTAACAAGCGTGAACAGGTTTGGCAATTGGTAGTGAGGCATACAGGCAAACCTACGAAAGTTTCTGAAACGCGATACAACGTTTCACAAGACCCGCAATTGCTTTATCAAAGAACAGCAGGGCTTTTTTTTGAGCTTGATGAAGAAGACCGTATTACCATTATTGACGTAACAAAACGGGTTTCTGAGAACTTTCAGCAGAACAATGAAAAAGTTACCAAACGATTTTACGACCGTTTCAAAACCGAGCATACCGCGTTTCTCAAGTTTATCAATGGCATTGATGAAAAAGTTGATAAGGAGTGGTACGCTTCACTTATGCTCAACCGTCTCATGTTTTGCTACTTCATTCAAAAAAGGGGTTTCCTTGATAACAACAAACAGTATTTACGCGACAAGCTGAAAGCCTGTCAACAAAAGAAAGGCAACAATAC
>SCUC01000193.1 GCA_004322375.1 Bacteroidota bacterium | reverse complement strand
CTCGCCTGCTCTGCATAGCCAAAGACGCAATAGCAATTGTTTGTTTTCGCGAAGTCGAGCATTGCCTGCATCGTGTATCCTGAATCATCTTCAGAAAGCTTAATGACTTCATCCATAGTGACAAAATTATATCCGGTATTGAAGAGTTCAGGCAGCACAAAGAGGTCGGCTTTTACGGAACGCATCAGGGCCAGGGCATCGTCCACATTGCTCCGTATATCACCGAACGAGGGGTTGGTTTGGACAATCGAGAGTATCATAATTGGCATAAAAATACGATTTTATGGGTGCAGAACCAAGATTTTCATAATTGTAAATTTTTTCATCGTTCGCTATTGCTAATCATCAAAAAACTCCTTATGTTTGAAATGCAAATAACAGTACACCGTTGTTTTCCCGGTAAGAATGCCGAGATTGTTACCGGAATGGCAAAGCCAGCTTTTAGATTCACCCTGACGTACCGTAGTATCAAGTGTGTCGCCAGTGGGAGAAATGCTCAGACGGTTCAAGTCCATCTGGAACGTTTTGCAGGATCGAGAGCAACACATCAGGCGTACACATGTTCCACAATTCAGGAAAGGACAGTTCCATGGAACAAGGAACAGTCAAGTGGTTCAATCGAACCAAAGGTTACGGTTTCATTTCACGTCAGGCGGGCGAAGATGTTTTCGTCCACTATAAAGCGATCATCGGCGATGGGTTTAAAAACCTCAACGAAGGTGATAAAGTGGAATTTGAAGTCGAACAGGGTCCGAAAGGATTACAGGCAGCAAACGTTACAATCTTAAAGTAACGCAGCAAACGCTGTTAGCACACCCCGTCATGCCAACGCACGACGGGGTTTCTTATTTGTGTAGTTCCTGACCTGTTGGCGTTTTGATATTCCTCAAAATCTCAGTACATTTCCGCGTTCTATTCCAAGGATTTTTTCGTACCATTGAATGATACCATGTCCGCTTCCGGCGGATTGAAGATAGCCGTATTCGCCTCGGGGCGGGGT
The DNA here is from genome assembly GCA_004322375.1 of Bacteroidota bacterium. GTDB lineage: Bacteria > Bacteroidota > Ignavibacteria > UBA10030 > SZUA-254 > FW602-bin19. The sequence goes on along the minus strand of SCUC01000193.1, from coordinate 2,302 downwards.
TCAAACGTGCGCGCTCTCGCGGATGCAATCCAGGCAGGAATAATTTCCAACTCAACGCTTTCTCTTGTCGTGAGCAACAACAGTATCTGCGGGGCATTAGAGTTTGCTCGGCAAAGAAACATTCCCGCTCTTCACATCAGCCGGAGCCAGTTTCGGACCGATGGAGAATTTACGGCATCGTTGTTGATTACGCTGGGAAATTTCGGAGTGAATTTCATCGCTCTTGCCGGCTATATGAAAAAGCTGCCCGTCGAGCTCGTAAAAGCATTTAAGAACCGAATTGTTAATATCCACCCTGCCCTCTTGCCGGAATTCGGCGGCAAAGGGATGTACGGAATGAATGTTCACAACGCTGTCATTGAACGCGGGGTAAAGGTTTCCGGCGCGACGGTACATCTGGTTGATGAAGAGTACGATACGGGACCTATCGTTTTACAGGAACGGGTCGAAGTGCTTCCTTCGGACACGCCTGAATCGCTCGCTGAAAAAGTGCTTCATGTTGAGCACCGGCTCTACCCTAAAGCTATTAGCCTGTTTGCGATGGGGAAAGTGCACGTGCGCGGAAAGGAAATTATCATATACGAATGAATGACCGGAAGATACGCCGCGCCTTAATTAGCGTCTCCGATAAGACAGGCATCGGTGAATTTGCGCGCAAGCTATTGCAATGGGGCATCGAGATTATTTCAACAGGCGGAACTTTGAAATTGCTGCACGATGCGGGAATACCGGCAACATCAGTTTCAGAAATTACGGGCTTCCCTGAAATACTGGATGGCAGAGTAAAAACGCTTCATCCGAGTATTCACGCGGGATTGCTTGCCGTGGAAGACAACGTGCCTCACCGGCAGCAGCTTGAATCGCTTAACATTCAGCCGATTGATCTGGTTGTAGTGAACTTATATCCTTTTGAAAAAACTATTGCAAGAAATGACGTCACCATTGAGGAAGCCGTTGAGCAAATAGATATTGGCGGACCCACAATGCTTCGCGCCGCGGCAAAGAACTACAAAAGCAAGACTGTTGTTGTTACTCCTGAAACGTACAATGTTATTATTGCAGAGATGGAACAACGCAACGGCGCAGTATCGGAAGCAACACGGTTGAAGCTGGCACGGGAAGTGTTTCATCACACAGCGCGATACGATTCGGCAATAGCGCAGTATTTTGATAGAGGCAACAGTTCTCAGCCTGCGCTTCCTGAAACGTTCTCAATATCGTTGCGGAAGCAATACGAGCTTCGATACGGAGAAAACCCGCATCAACGGGCTGCGTTGTACGGCAGCTACGACGGGGTGTTTGAAAAGCTGCATGGGAAAGAGCTTTCGTACAATAATATTGTAGATATACAGGCGGCGGCGGAATTAGCGGAAGAATTTGATGAACCGGCTGTCGTTATCATCAAGCATACAAACCCGTGCGGCGTCGGGACAGGCAAAACGCTTGCGGAAGCATACGAGAAAGCGTTTGCTACCGATAAAACTTCGGCTTTTGGCGGTATTGTGTGTGTTAACCGCCCTCTTGACGCTGAGGCCGTAAAACGTATAGACGCGATATTTACCGAGGTTGTCATTGCCCCCGAATTTCCGGGCGAGATATTGCAAACAATGATGAAGAAAAAAGACCGCAGGCTCATTTGCCAGAAGAAACGATTGAAAGAGATTCCGTCGTTGAATATCAAAGCGGTTGCTAACGGGCTGCTTGTCCAGACGACAGACGATATCCTGCTTGAGGAAAAGCAGCTTCGCGTAGTGACAAAACGTATTCCAGCCGGGCAAGAGCGCGCTGCGATGCTCTTTGCATGGCGGGTTGCCAAGCATGTGAAATCGAATGCAATTATCTATGCGCGGCAGGATAGAACAATAGGCATCGGCGCGGGGCAGATGTCGCGCGTGGATTCCTCGCGGCTCGCCGTCATCAAGGCAAAGGACGCAGGATTGGAATTAAGCGGAACGGCAGTCGCCTCCGACGCGTTTTTCCCTTTTGCCGATGGCTTGCTTGAAGCGGTGAAGGTGGGTGCGACGGCGGTCATTCAGCCCGGCGGCTCCATCCGCGACGAAGAAGTCATCCGCGCCGCTGATGAAAATAATATTGCGATGATATTTACAGGAATTAGACATTTTAAACATTGAGCAAAGCATACTATGGGAATGTTCTCCCTCTTTTGTCCAGATTTAGCAATTGACCTCGGCACGGCGAATACCCTCATCTTCATGAAGGGGAAGGGCATAGTGCTGAATGAACCTTCAATCGTTGCGTTCGATAGGAACACAAAGCGAATTGTCGCGATAGGAAACGAAGC
>SCUC01000192.1 GCA_004322375.1 Bacteroidota bacterium | reverse complement strand
AGTTGTAATATGACAATGGACATGGAAAGCCTCTTGTGGATTGTTTCGACAAACTAATCATACAAGAGGTCTTTCTTTTTCTCAAAACCCACCGTTTATGGGACAGTCACGAGGTTAGGTGCAACTTATTTCCCTCCACATCTAACAGAATCACACATAACTGCTTTTACAGCTTTCGCAACTGAATTAGGCTTGTCAGAATTAATGGATTTGAAATTGAGGATTTCTTTTTTTCGATTTGCGGTAAAGAACCGTTGCGGTATAGTTGAAATTCAATACCCTTTTTCTTATCAAGAACAGGTAGTCCAGCCACAAGTAGAACCACTAAGAACCAAGAAACCCGAATTGCTATTTCAGTCTCAAGACGAAGACGATGGAGCCTTTGATAATGAGGGACGCAACGCCTACGATATCCTTTGCGAACAAGTAACCCGTGCTCTTCAAAACGCCAAAGAAGGGAAGTCCAGCTCTGTCAACTTTAGTAATCAACCTCATAACATCATAACTGAAGTTCTAAATGAATTTGCTTACTCAGACTCCGGAAAGTATAAAAAGCCAATTTACATACAAGTCATATATACGGATGGTTCACAGGGCGAAAAGCTGCCCCTGCAATGTTTGCCAAGACATGACAGCAAAGAATTGGCGAAATTGTTGAAATCACCACCACTAAGAGCAACACTCTTGAGCATGCGCCATCTCGAACTAGATGATAAGGTGGACATTTCTTGGTTTAGAAATCGTGAGGTATCAAAAACTCGTGCGTTTTCTGAAACTGACCAGTTTTGCTACGCGGAAACAAAGAGACAACTAGTTGAAACACGCAAGGACGGTCCATTTGTGCTTCACCTTTATCAAACTGGCTTGCAACCAGCAGTGATAGGATTTTATAGAGCCCTTATTGAGGAACTTATTCAACGCGCCAAATTACCCCCTTCGCTAGCTGTAATTCCGTTTTACCATCGTCGCAAGTCTGGATATCAGTCGGGCGAAGCTTGGTCTTGACCAAGAAAGGCGCTTGATTATGGCTAAAGAATGGATCGTCGCATGTAAAGATTGTGGAAAAGACTTTGGTTATTCTGATTGGTCTCATAGAATAGGAGAATCCAAAGGTCAATCTCGCCCAGAACGATGCCCCGAATGTCGTAAAAAGCATAATCGTCAGACGGCTTTAATGGGAGCTGCGTATTTTGATATTAAGCCACGCGCCAACGTTGATACATCTAAAATTCAACCAGGTTCACTAGGGGCACTTTCACATCCCAAAAGGGAGCATAAGGTAATAGAACGCGAATCGGGATTCGACTCCTCAAAATTCGGCGTTTCAGACGATGACATTCGCAGTCTATTTCAGTGGTTTGATGATCCGAAACATCAGGTCGCAGTTGTCGTAGGTCCAACGGGATCAGGGAAATCAACCGCACTTCCTTTCCGATTAATTAATCCCCCTAGTGGGATACCCGAAGACAAGTTTACCCGCTACGGGCAGGTGTTAATTACCCAACCCAGAATTCAAGCGACAAGGAATATCCCTGCTTATGTGGCAAAAGATTTATATGGTTCTAGTATTGGATCAGGTTTTGATGTGGGATTCCGATATAAAAATAACCCCTATTCAGATTGGCGAAACCGACTGGTTTACGCCACTGACGGTACAGTAATTAACTGGATAGCAAATGGGCAAATCGCTAATCTAAGTGTAATAATGATAGACGAAGCTCATGAACGAAGCTTAAATATTGATTTAATCCTTGGTCTATTAAAAAAACTTCTTCCAAGATATCCTCACCTGAAGTTAATTGTCGCCAGTGCCACAATAGATTCAGGGTTATTTGTCGACTACTTTGGAAAAGAAACTGCAAAACTGATTGAATTTCAAGGAAAACGAAAATATAACGTCGACACCTACTATATGGACGAAACGGAGCAGTTACCTTACGATACTATCCCCAAATTAATGAAATCCATCCCTGGCGAAGTCGCAAAGAAAGTTTTGTGGCTATTGGAGGAGGTTAGCAATGGAAATAAACCGTCTGGAGACATTCTAGCATTCTTACAGGGTGAAAAGCCCATCGAACAGGCTGTTACTCAAATAAGGCAGGGCGTAAAAGGGAATGAGAAATTAAATAATGTAGATGTCTTTCCACTATACACTACTCTGCCCCAAGAAGAACAAAACAAAGCGTTGCTTAAGAAACCAGATCCATCTCGCAGACGGGTTGTAGTTACAACAAACGTTGCTGAAACATCACTAACTGTGGAAGACATTGTTTATGTTGTAGATAGTGGTTTAATAAATGAATCGCAATGGCTAATTTCCAGCCAAACCAAACAGGTTGTCACGGTTCTGCATAGTCAAGCAGGCTGCAAGCAAAGATGGGGAAGAGGCGGGCGAGTTAGAGATGGTCAAGCTTACTGTTTATATACCGAATCGCAGTTTAATAACATGTTTCCAAAATTCACTATTCCGCAGATACAGCGCTCTGATTTAGAAGCAGTAGTACTAGCTGCAAAAGCGGCAGGAATAGATGATCTAACATCTTTTGAGTGGATACAAAAACCGCCACTAGACGAATTGGAAAGGGCACCCAATGCCCTCAAAAGAATTGGAGCACTCGATCAAGACGGCTTTCTTACAGAACATGGACTAGAGCTACAGTCATTCGGTGACGAGCCAGCAATAGGACATTTAATGGCAATGGCGGATCGCTTCTCTTGTGCTATTGAGATGGCAACCATAATTTCGATGATAAAGCTAGGCGGGATACGATACATTTTTAAGAATGATCGGAAGTGGGATGCTACTACTCGTAGAGAAGTCAATAGAATTCACAAATCTTTGATTGCGGGCTGTTTAGACGATATTGAATTGTGCCTAAAAATATACACTGCATGGTCTGATCCTGACGTTAAAGGGCAAACATTGACAAACAGTTGGGCATTCAGACAAGTCTGGTTAAGGCATATCCCCCCTCCGAGCGAATCGTTGCGCGAGGAACTTGGAAAAAAATTGACCGAACAGCTGAAAAAGGATGTTGTTTCCGCAACATCTATTCAGGACTTGGAAGGTTTCGTTGAAAAGTTCAGAAACAGCGCATCAATGGAATCTTGGGTTGAAAACGCAAAACTATCAATGCGCCGTGCAAAACGGGAAGCATGGGCAAAGGCCAATTTTATCAACCACAGTTTGCTAAGAAATAAGGTTGAAAAGGAAAGAGAATCGCTTCTCGAATCCCTTTCCGGACACAAAAAAGATGATGAGAGACGCCCTGTCAACTTCGACTTACTCGATAGGGTACGAATAATTCTTGCGTACTGCTTGCAAGACCGAAGATATGAAATAGACAAGACTCAAGGCGGACCTGGCGCAATTGATATAGCAAATTACAAATCGTTTAGAAATACGGATTCTGGTCAAAACAATCAAGAGGAAAAAGTGTCGATTGTCCAAATTAATCAAGATTCTGTTTATTATGGACAAGCTCCAGAGGTATTTGTTTGTGGGCGTCAACAGGTTGTTACTAGGCGTATATCACCTGAACTACCTGCATTGCCAGTTGTATATGTGTCGTACATTTCCCTAATACGCAATGAATGGCTACCATTATTGAAACAAGGCAACATATCGGACATAAAGTTGGCGACCTTTATTTCTCAACAGACGCGAAGTTTAGAAGATGGAAACCTGACCGCGACGCACGCATATGACCGACTTTTCCTTGACCAAATATTTCCCATTGGAAGTCGTTTTCAATGCAAAATCAGTTCTGTGAATTCAAAAGCGATAATAGAGCTGGAGCCAATCAAATACCTATCAGATCCTCTAGAGATTTTCGAGGATTTTCGCGGAGACGATGTGCCACTCCCCGATGCAACAGATGTTGTTGAGAATGTCGACACTGAAACCGGGGATTTAGTAGATACGGTATTAACTGATGACGATGCTCCTGTAGTCAATCCAGAAGAAGATGTTCGGCCATCATGGCTAGATTTGGAAGGTCATCCAACTGAAGATGGGTTAGTCAGCGTTGAGCAAGAAGTGTTGCTCCCACAGAAATCGGAAGGGGTTGACTCGAAACGGTTTTCCAAGAAGTATCGTTGGCGTTTGAAGGAATTTCAAAAAGATGAGAAGCACAAGGTTGGAGAACTAATAGAAGTGGAAGTTTCTGACTATGATTTTAGCGAGAAAGGTAAGTACATAGCAGTTTTCCAATCAATACCAGACCCAGAACCATTTCTTGTATTTGCAGAGAATTATAAAGTCAACGATATTATTTCTGTTAGAACCAAGCTCTATGATGAAAGACCTGGTGATTTCCTGGTTTCAATGGTTGTGGTAGAACCAATTTCTGGTCTTGAAGTAGTCCTCGAGCCTGAAAAAATGTACTTTTCAACTCGAGGATTTGGTATAAAAGCAATTCCAATTGGAACAGAAATTAAGGCTGTTGTCGAAAGTATAGATGGTGCTCGAAAAAGAGTCAGTTTATCATGCTTGCCTTCAGTGGAAGAGCACCTAAACACCCAAATCGCACAACAAAGAAGTAAAGAAGGTGTGTTTGAGTTAGACTCTGCGGTTGTTGGAGATATTTCACAGGATCGAATTTTCTTAATGCTTCCCTGGAGTGACCCAGCAAAAGGATTAGTCCATGTAGTTAGCGTGGCAGGAAGAGGATTATACAAACCTGCCGAAAATTATGTGAGAGGCGAAAATTGTAGAGTTCGAGTTTCACTGTCTCAAAATACTCCCCACAGATCAATATCAGATATTCCCGAAGAAATAATTGCCCTAATTGAAAAGAAAGAACGCGAGTTTTCTAACCTGTCTTGGGATAAGAGTACGCTTTATTACCATGGCAGAATGACAAATAGTGTAAGAATTAATCTTAAGTTGCCGACACAAAATAGGAATTATCATCGGGCTATTGATGATTTATATCGATTCTCTAATCAACTAATGGTTGATACCTTAGACCCAAATTGGTTGGCTCTTATTGAGAAGTACAAAGTGGGGCAAAAGATTAAGGCGAAAATTACAAGAATGGCAGATTTTGGCGCATTCGCAGAAATCGAAGTTGGTTTAGAAGGATTA
>SCUC01000191.1 GCA_004322375.1 Bacteroidota bacterium | reverse complement strand
GGATGATATCGAAGCATTCAGAGAAGCAGTACATCATGCAAATCGCATGGGAGCTATTATTTGTGCATCAAGGGGAAATATTTTTGGTGCTACCGACGGACCAACTGCTCCACATGTGCCTGGAACGATTCAAGACGAGTGGGTTATGTGCGTTGGGGGCACTAATAATGCTGGAAATTATTACGACCAATGCAAATATGGTGGCGTAATTGATGTCGCTGCACTGGCAACAGCCCAACTTAATCAAAGTTGCCGGGCAACATCCAATACCGCCTACGGTGTCATTCCGTTCACCTCTGGCGCAACGCCTCATGTAGCTGGACTCGCTGCTTTAATGCTAAGTCTTTACAATCCCAGTGACCCAAATTCAACACAATTAGTCCAGGAGGACATTGAATTTATCATTCAAGCATCAGCAACAGACGTTGGTGCCACAGGACCTGACGAATTTACGGGGCATGGAAGAATAAATGCGGGAGCTGCCATAGCAATGATACAAGGACCGAGTTGCAATGTATTTCATTTTGGCACCGATGTCAATTCAAACAATAAAAGCAGTCAGTTAATCGCCCAGGGAATTCCCGTAGAACTTACCGAACCGTATACTACCGAGAGCGGGCAGACTTTTGACAAAGGCACCTTCACTGCCGATGTTTACAAAGTGACGGCAGTGGTAAGCCATCCGCTTCCATCCAATTTCATGGTTGACAGATATTGGGAACGGCATAGCTCCTCAACCGTTTTCAACCTTTATCAGACTGTTGGAGGAACTAATTTCCTTCAACCCGTCGAGAATGTCAAGATAATAGGGACTCCCTCAAATTCGTCAGCTACATTAGAGGGTTATGTTTACTTTCTAAAAAACAGTGATTGTAGCATTCAAGGCTGGATACCAGCTGCGCCGGAAGATGCGGAACTGACCTATTCGGTTTTAGGGTGTCAAGCCACATCTGCGCATGAGATAATTAACCCAATCCTTGTGGTTTATCCAAACCCTGTTTCCGACAATCTGTTGGAAATCGCTGCACCCAAGGAAATCGGAGGTCTGATTTCTCATATTTCCATTTATGACTTTTCCGGAAAAGAAGCCCTTACAATTAAGGATGCGAGTTTATTAACTCCCGACCGAAAGATAAGGGTTGACGTAACTACCCTGAGTCAAGGTATTTACACTGTCGTGCTATACTCCGGGAATGGAAATTTCGCTGGGAAATTTGTCAAAATTTAACATCTGATAAAGCCGGATTACCGAATTCAAGTAATCCGGCTTTTTAATTTTTATTCTTTTTATGAAAAACTTAATTATTGGTTTAATCCCTTTCGCTTTTCTTGGTTCATGCTGCGAAGATGAAAATATTATTACCATGAATCCCTGCATGAATGGATTTGACGAATACCTGGAATCAAAGCCTGAGATTGAAGATACTACATCGACCTTCTGTGCCACTTGTGTTTGGGGTTGTGAAGAAGTTTATTCTTCCGATATTCCTTATGATTATTTTTATCCTTGTTTTAACCCGTCTAATCCCGAACAATTTGGTTATTATCGTTACGATAACGTCAACTTGGGGATGGGGTTTGAGCTTTGGGTTGTTGATTTTTGCACCGGTTCTAAAAAGTTGTTGGTTGATAACGCATTTTATGGCTTGGATTGGAGTGTAGATGACTGGTTGATTTATACCGCAACCGACCAAAACATTTGGAAAATCAAATCGAATGGCGATAGTCTTACCCAGATAACATTTATAGGCGAGTACAATCGTTATCCTAAATGGAGTCCGGATGGGAAAAAGATTGCTTTCAATACTGAAATTCAAGGTAATTCTTTCTTTTTCATATCAGATAAGAACGGCAATATTCAAGACACTATTGAGGAATTGTCAAGAACAAGGACTTGGTCATGGATAGACAACGACAGAATTTTTTATTTAAAGACAGAATCAGGTATTTTACCAATTATTTTCAGTTTTAATTACTATGATACCCAAAATAAATCCGTTACATTATTACATAATCTTCAATTAGGCTCCACCAACGATAGCCTGGTGAGTTCGTCAATAGTTATCCCAAGTGAAAATAGCG
>SCUC01000190.1 GCA_004322375.1 Bacteroidota bacterium | reverse complement strand
TTTATTCGTTAAATACCGTTGTCCCGGGTGATTCGAGCGTGTTTGCTACAGCCGGCGCTTACGCAGGAGGAGCTGCAGAGCCGAAACCGGTTTCATTATTTTCAATTCAGGATGACACGAACGGCGCGCATTTATACTGGAAGAATCCTAGTCAGCAGGTGGATGGTACTCCGCTCAACGATCTTGCCTACGTTATCATCTATCGCGATGGAGTTCTCCTTGACAGCATATCACAATCCGTTGCCGATACGGGAGAGCAGCGAACATATTTTGACGCCGTTGCAGGATACCACGAATACCGGTTACAGGTGAGAGATAATGAATCTCCCGTCAATTACAGTGTTTTCTCAGAACAATTATTAGGCTATGGTGGTTTGCTCAATGAATATTTCGAGGATTTTGAAAATGGATTTGGCTCAATTTATCGTACCGGCACGTGGGATACGACACAGCACATCGCGCGAAGCGGAATCGCGAGCTTTACCGATAGTCCCGACGGAAATTTTGAACTGGGTGCGACGACATATTTCTTGCTGCCTCCTATAATTCTTGGCAATGACCCGATGCTGGCATATTCCGATATTGCAATTCTTCCGGCGGGCAACCTGGCTTATACGGAGATTAGCACAAATACGAGAAAATCATTTAGCGTGCTTAAAGTAACCAATGCCACGCTGCAACCTCAATGGCAGGATGGAACCGCCGACCCATCGGATTGGGTGCGCGAGTTTGTTGATTTAAAAGCGTATGCGGGAGATACCGTAACCTTTCGTTTCAGAATGTTCACGGGGAGCGGCATCGCAAGCGACGGCTGGTATCTTGATAGTATTGCAATATGGGATGCAGGGAAAGAAGTCAACGACACCTTGCGCGTTGATGCAGGATGGAATATGGTGTCTCTGCCGCTACGGGTTAGCGACCGTTCCGTGCATGGAGTATTTCCAACGGCGAAATCTTCTGCGTTCTCGTACAATAAAGGGTATATCTTAAACGATTCGTTAGAACCGGGCAACGGTTATTTTGTTAATTTTGATTCTGCAGAGACATTCAATCTTACAGGACCATTGAATTGGAGGGATACAATAGTCGTGAAAGCGGGCTGGAATATTGTCGGATGTATTGGCGTCCCGTTTGATTCATCCGCCATTGTCACTGTTCCCTCGGGAATTATTCAAACAACCTTCTTTGCTTATGGCGAGTCGGGTTATACATCGGAAAACGCGTTGCTTCCCGGTAAGTCGTACTGGGTAAAGGTCTCGGCGAACGGAAAATTGATTATGAAAGTTTCGCAGTGAAACTGTACGGATGCAAGATGTAAAATGCAGTAAGCAGGATGTAATGATTTATGGTACAGGTTTCAAGCATACAATACAATATTTTTTCTTACGGTATGGAGCGCTATAGTTCTGACGCCACAGGAACAAGGAGCAAGGTCGGTGGAAGCCTGAGCTTCTTCAACAGCACAACATCACAAGGCAATGTGGCGGAAGACAATCACGATGGCAGCTCCATACCTGTTCTTGTCGAGGAGTATTCGCTCTGTGAGCTGGCGATTGTGATGAGATGGTGGTACTGAGGGACAAAGCCCTTACCGATATATTTTTGACTAATACAAAAGATTTTGTAACTTTTTAGAAGTTGCATCTTATTATTGTTCTCATTAGTCATCAAACGCGAAGGGTATTGTTTTTCTTTCCCGTTATTTTCCGTATTTTTGATTCCATCCGTACCCATAAAGCTCGCGTGGCGGGGTCTTCGAGATGCGGTTACGGTTTCATCCTAAAAATATTATTTTGAACACAATGTCTCATCAATATTGGAACACTCCATGCGAATTTTCCTTCTTCTCTTCCTCTGTGGTGTAATGGTTGCGACTATGGCAGCGCAAACAGAAAAGCAGAGCGATAAAATTTTTCCCTATCCCATGAATCAAGTAACGCTTGAAAACGGGTTACAGGTTATCTCCATTCCATTTGAAAGTCCCGGTATCATTGCCGTGTGGACTGTAGTTCGCGCAGGTTCGCGCAACGAAATCGAGCCCGGAAAATCCGGCTTTGCTCATTTCTTCGAGCACATGATGTTTCGCGGAACGGAGAAGTATTCCAAAGATGCGTATAATGAAGTCTTGAAGTCAATCGGCGCGGATAATAACGCCTTTACGACAGATGATTATACTGCCTATCATACGCTTGCCAGCTCGGATGCGCTTGAAACAATTCTCGATATTGAATCAGACAGGTTCATGAACTTGAAATATACTGAGGAAGATTTCAAAACGGAGGCAGGAGCGATTCTCGGTGAGTATAACAAGAATTTCTCAAACCCGGACATGACCATTTATGAAAAGATTCGCGAGAACGCTTTTCAGCAGCACACGTACAAACATACAACGATGGGTTTCTTGAAGGATATTCAGGATATGCCCAACCAGTATGAATACAGCTTGAGGTTTTTCGACCGGTGGTACCGCCCTGAAAATTGCGCATTAATTATTGTAGGCGACTTCAATCAGGATGCGTTGATGGAGTTGGTGAGAAAGTATTACAGTGGATGGAAACGCGGTACCTATACGCTCGATGTCCCGCTCGATGCCCCGCAAACAGAGGAGAAGACGATTAACCTCCCCTGGAAGGCGAAAACACTGCCGATTGTTTCGATGGGGTACAGGGGACCCGCGTTTAGCGATAAGGAAATAGACATGCCCGCGATGGATATTCTCTCTCAAGTGTTGTTTTCTGAAACATCCGAGCTTTATCAAAAGCTGGTTATTGATGAACAGCTGGTAGAGTATATTGCCGGTGGTCAGCAGGATCATCGCGACCCGGAATTATTCTTCGTGGAAACACGTGTGAAAGATAAGGCAAACATAGAAAAAGTGTGCGCCGAAATAGACGCCGCTATTGAAAAAGCGAAAACCGCCCCGGTATCGGCTGAACGTCTGGCTTCAATCAAATCGCACATGAAATACCAGTTTGCCATGGGTCTTGATAATCCGAATGCCGTCGCACGCACCCTTACGCATTATGTTCAACTTACCGGAAATCCGGGCTCAGTGAACAACGTGTACCGGTTATATGAAAAAGTCACCCCGCAGGATTTAATGGAGGTTGTCAACAAATATCTTCAGAAGACAAATCGCACCACTGTCATTTTAACGCAAGAGGAGGGGCAACAATGAGAACGCGAAACTTATTTTTTACTGCAATGGTTTGTGCTATGGCTTTAACGACGATACTCCATGAGACCGCGAACGGAGCTGTTCGCATCACGGAAATTCAGAGTCCCAATTCTCCTTTGATAACGTTTCGCGTTATTGTACGAGCGGGTGAAATCAATTCACCGGAAGGCAAAGCCGGATTGAACGCCCTTACCGCCTATACCATTGCTCAGGGCGGAACAGGTGAAATGACCTACCAGCAGGTGATTGAACTACTCTATCCCTGGGCTGCCAGCATAGATGTTCAGGCGGATCAGGAAATAACCACATTTATTGCCAGCGTGCATCGAGATCACCTTGATAAATTTTATAATTTATTTACCGGCTTATTGCTGCACCCGCGTCTTGACGCATCTGATTTTTCTCGCGTCAAAGACCTTGGGATGAATTATTTGAAAAATACTCTTCGTTCAACCGACGATGAAAATCTGGGTAAACAGGCGTTAAACGCAATGTTGTACGAAAAACATCCGTACCGGCACACGGAATTTGGGACAGTTCAAGGCTTGACTGCCTGCACGCTCGATGATATAAAAGAGTATTACAAGAAAACATACACTCAAGCCAATTTCTGGTTCGGGATAGCAGGCGGATATCCTGCCTCGCTGGTTGAAAAAATTAGAAAGGATTTTTCAATCCTGCCCGAAGGAACTTTTGCGGAAGCGCCGTTACCAATGCCGCAGCCAATTACCGATTTGGAAGTCATGGTTGTTGAAAAACCTTCGCGAGCGTATGCTGTTTC
>SCUC01000189.1 GCA_004322375.1 Bacteroidota bacterium | reverse complement strand
TCAAACTGAGAGGTCTCTTCCGGTTGTTCGTTTTCTAGCTCTGTATGCAATTCATCTACAGATTTTGCAAGCACCTGAATCTCTTGTTTTGCGGTTTTTACAATAGTCTTTTCTGCTTCCTGTTCACGTATTTCTTTTACTACTCGCTCAACTGTCGAATGCGCTTTACTAACTATCTCTTGTGCCTCAGAAACTGCTTGAGATTTAATTTGCTTGATTTCTTTCTGAAGAGAATCAATCTTAGCTTGATAAGAAACACGGAGGGTTTCGAGCTTATCTTTTTCTTGTTTGACATCCTGTAATTCTTTAGATAATTGTTGAGAATGCCGTTCCAGTTCAGAGATTAACTGCTCAAGGTTATAGGATTTGTTACCAAGCAGTTCTTTCGCGCGAGAGATAAGTTCTTCAGGTAAAGCCATTCGCTGCGCCATTTCAAGAGCATAGCTGCTCCCCGGCACACCATACCGAAATCGGTACGTGGGTTGCAAAGTCGCTTGATTGAATTCCATGGCAGCATTCTCAATATGAGGCGTTTCATAGGCAAACACTTTAAGTGAGCCATGGTGTGTTGTGGCAATTGTTGTGCAACCAAGTTGTGTTAATCGCTCAAGAAGAGTAGCAGAGATAGCGGAGCCTTCTACAGGGTCAGTACCTGACCCTATTTCATCTATTAAGACAAGTGATGTTTCATTAGCATTTTCAATGATTTGGCTTAGATTCTTTAAGTGAGAGCTGAAGCTACTTAAATCATTTTCGATAGATTGCTCATCACCTATATCAACAAATAAATCGGTATAAACCGGTAGTTCACTTTCGCTCATGGCAGGTATGTGGCACCCTGACTGAACCAACAATGTCAGGATTCCCACTGTTTTCAAAGCTACGCTTTTCCCCCCCGCATTTGGACCAGTAATGACAATAGTTCTAATATCTTCTCCTATTTCAAGTGTTAATGGCACAATTTCATCAAATTTATGCCTTTGAAAAAGGAGCGGGTGTCTGGCGTTCACCAGCTTTAATCTCCCGGAAGGTTTAACGATTGGTTCGTTCCCGAGTGTTTCAATTGAATATTTTGCCTTTGCTAGAATAAAATCGAGATAACCAAGCATCTCGAGGTTTAACAGTAGTTCGGGCCTACACTCCTGAACCTGTTCCGTAAGGTTTCTGAGTATTTTTTCAACTTCTCGCTTTTCTTGAAACTGAAGAGTACGAATTTCGTTATTCATCTCCAGGGTTTCTGTCGGCTCGATAAAAACAGTTGCACCGCTTGAGGAGGAACTATGAATGAACCCCGGTACTTTATTTTTATGCTCCACCTTTACAGGAATTACCATCCTGGAGTCGCGACTCGTAATAAGCTCTTCCTGAAGCCAATCTTTTTCAGAAATTGTTTTGACTAACGATTCTAACCGTGAACGAAGTGAACCTTCCCTATCCGATATTTGCCTTCGAATAGATTGTAATTCTTTTGTAGCTGAATCTTTTACTGCGCCATTTTCATCAATAGCAAGATTGATATTATACTCAAGAATTTTATTGAGATAAATAGATTGAACACGTTCAAATAACAAGGGAAAGTTCTGTTTGATTCGACTAAAAAATGTATAGATTTTTTTAGACGTATCTAACAACAGGGCAACTCTTCTCAACTCCTCCGGAGGTAAAACGAAATTTTCAATTGAAGTTCTGTGGAGAGGCGCTCGTACATCCGGGACAGAATCAAGTGGCGGGTACTCAAAGCCTTCCAGTAATTTCTTCATCTCGGAAACAAAAGAGAGATTTGCCCTTACCTCACTTATGGTTTCAGATGGCGTAAGTTTCTCAACCAACTCCCTACCAATTTCTGAAGATGTGTAGCGCAGGATATGCGCTTTTACTTTTTCAAATTCTAGCTTGGTAAATGAATTAAGGTGCTCTCGCATATTTACATACTACGGCTTAAGCTTCCCTTGTAGTTCTGTGATAAATTCCTGTGCCTTCGGAAGCCATTTCATGGTATAGGTGATAACCATTGGAGCAAAATCCAATAAGTATGCATAAAAAAAGGATTCGCTTATTGTCTGCTGGTCAAACAGTCCAATTTTATTTGCAAACAGTAGGAGAAGGCTAATAAGTAATGCTCCTTGAAATGCTCCCACAAAGCCTCCAGCAAAACGCGACCAGACTGAAATGGTTTTTGTCTTATCTGTGCCGATAGAACGATAAAATAAGTTTAAGGCGAGAACAAAGAGAAGAAAAATAGTGGCAAACGCTAGTACCCTTGCAGTATCTTCCGGCAGCTCAAACCAGCTTGAATACCAGCTCCCAACTAAAGAATAGAACAACAAAGCAACACATAAACCACCAAGGAAGCCCAATACACCATATAATTTCCTGAAAAAACCGTCTTTAAATCCTAAGGCGATCGAACCAATCAATCCGGCGAGGATGAATAAATCAAGCATGTTGTTGCAACGAAGCGAGGATGCTTTTTACGGTGTCCTGGATCAATTTACCATCTGCCTTGCCTTTTAGTTCTTTCATGACAGGTCCCATGACCTTCCCGAAGTCTTTATCTGAAGTCGCGCCAACTTGAGCAACTGTTTTTTGAATAAT
>SCUC01000188.1 GCA_004322375.1 Bacteroidota bacterium | reverse complement strand
CCGATTTTATGACGGTCCGCAACGGTAAGAATAACCGGAGTAACACGCCATGAAAGCGCCCAGGCAACAAGAGATAGTATTCCTAAATAAAGAATCATTACGAGCCGGTTACCTCATTGACAACCGCAAGCAACGATCGGGCCACTACATTCCACGAATATTTTTCACGCACTAATTTTTTCCCTGAATCACCAAGCCTCTCCCGCAATGAACCATCAGAAAAAAGAGCAACGATTTGAGAAACAACGTCTTCGGGAGCATCGGCAACAAGGTAATGAACGCCATCCTCCCCCTCGATTCCCTCCGTTGCAATCTTCGAGGCAACAACCGGTTTGCCGAGCGCCATCGCTTCTAATACCTTGTTTTGCATGCCCGCGCCGAATCTCATTGGGTCTATCACTACTTTTGCTTGCCGTAAATAGTCAATATGATTTTCTACGTTACCCGTAACATGAACGCCGGGAATTTTTCCAAGTCGTTGTACAGAAGGAGAAGGATCAGCTCCGACAATATAAAATTCGATATTTGGCATAATCGCTCGTATTCGCGGAAAAATGAATAGTGCAAAATACACAGCCGCGTCAGAATTTGCAACTGTATCCATTTTCCCGACAAATACAATCCAATTTTTCTCTTCCCAACCTGATGTATGCTGAAACTTAAGCTCATCAATAGCAACCGGTAGAACGCATATTTTTTCTGAAGGCGCTCCACTTTGCGCTAAAAATTCTTTGTCAACCTGAGAGACGATGAGAGATTTATCAAATGATTCTATGCACTTCAATTCATACGGCAAGACTCGTTTATTTTCAATTGTGTAAATCCATTTCCATAGACCGGAAGCGTGCTTGCTTGCGCGGGCATAGTTCAATGAAATCGCGTCGTGCAAATCAATAATTTTTTTTACAGGGAGATGCCGGAGATATTCAGCGCTGCGGATGTGATTGCACAAGGCAATGTCATACTCATGGATGTGTGTTGTAATCCAGGCTTGAACCTCCTTAAAAAAATAATACCCGACTTGCAGCGGCTTATCCAAGAACACGCCTTGCAGCGCGTTCAGCCTAAATCTCATTCGAGAAAAATCAAATACAATTACTCGAACGCCTATACTCTCCAGTTCCTCAATAGCGCTACGTTCAACATTCCCCTCATTGACGACAAGCAAATCAACCTTGTATTCCTTTGCCAGCACTTTACAGAAATTGTACATCCGTATGCGGTCTCCTCCCACAAGAGGGAATGGAACGCGGGTGGAGATGATGAGAAGACGTGAAATTCTGTTTTTCATTTAAGATGAGCGTATTGAATTCTTTGTTTCTTCAATCCGTAGAACAATATTTGAAAACTCCTCAACTATGGCTCGCCAGGAAAATTTTTCTGCTTGATTTCT
This sequence comes from Bacteroidota bacterium, assembly GCA_004322375.1. Taxonomy (GTDB): domain Bacteria; phylum Bacteroidota; class Ignavibacteria; order UBA10030; family SZUA-254; genus FW602-bin19. Next base: position 764 of record SCUC01000188.1, on the reverse strand, counting down.
TCTGCGCTCATTTTGTTCTAGAGTATCTTCAGCCAGGGCTTTTCCAACACAACGAACGAAATCGTTAGTATCTTTTGCAATGAAGACGACATCTTGAAATTTCATCACCTCAGGAAGTTCTGTTGAGACGACCGGAATTCCTAACGAAAGATATTCAAGCAATTTAAGTGGATTCGCAGCAATCGTTAGTTTGTTGACTGTAAACGGAATAAGTCCCACATCAAATGCGGAAGCATAACGCGGTAAATTTGAAAATGGAATCTCTCCCAAAAAGTGGATATTCGGTTCTTCTAAAAGCCGAGAGATATCTGTTTTTGTTCTTCCAAAAAGCACCACGCTTGCCGTAGGGTAAGCCCTTGCACTTTCGATTATCATTTCAAAATTTACATAGGTTGCAAACAATCCGAAATATCCTATGATGGGTTTAGGGAGCGAGCGGAGTTCCGGTGGCACAGAATCCTCGCTTTTTGAAAAGTGGTCAACATCAACTCCTTGCGGTAAAAAATGATTCTCCCCTTTTGCGCTTTTTCTTTCTGTAAGTAAGGTCTCTGAAACTGCAAAGCACGAATCAACCTTTTTAAGAAGCTCTTGCTCCACTTCATTCAAGCAACGAAAGGCTCCCTCAAATTCTCCCCAATCATCCAAACAGATGTAATGGCTTGAAGTTTCATTAATTGAACCGATTACATCAGCAATAAGAGGTGACGATGAGATGAGAATGGGACGTTGAAAATTCAATGCCTCGATTTGCTTTATAAGAGCTG
>SCUC01000187.1 GCA_004322375.1 Bacteroidota bacterium | reverse complement strand
TCCATTGAAAGCGGTATTTGGTCGCAATCGCGCCGCTTCCCATCGGGTTATCGGGCCATGGAGAAATATTTTGTTCCTGCCCTGTACGGTGGTCGTATTTTGTCAGATAACCTCCGTAGCTTCCGCCATAAGTAACATCGGGGTCGGTGGGGTGGGGAGCGATGTAGCCGCTCTCGCCGCCTGCAACCGCGTACCAATCCGTTTCATCAATTCCGAATCCGGTCGTGCGGCTTGGTATTCTCACTGTGCTGTTATCTTGCTGCGCGCCGTAAATATTATAAGGGAATTGATGGTCAAGCACAACATGATAAAACTGTGCTGTTGGAATATCTTGTTCCGTCCATGTCTGCCCGCCGTTATAGGTTACATTCGCGCCGCCGTCATTTGCTTCGATCATGCAGAGCGGGTTATCAGGATTTATCCACAAATCGTGATTATCACCATGCGGCGTTCTCACGCCGGTAAGGGTTTTTCCCCCATCGGTTGATTTAGAAAATCCGACATTGAGAATATACACCAGTTCGGAATTTTTTGGATCCGCGTAGATGTGAGAATAATACCATGCGCGTTGCCTGATGCGCCTGTCGTCGTTCATCTTCGTCCACGTTTTTCCTCCATCATCCGAGCGGAACAAGCCGCCTTCATCCGCCTCTACGCTTGCCCAAACCCGGTCTCGCTTCGCGCCGGAAACGGCGATACCGATTTTTCCCACCACTCCTTTCGGCAGTCCTTCGTTGTGCGTGATGTCGTTCCATGTGTCTCCGCCATCGGTGGATTTCCATAGCCCGCTTCCCTTGCCGCCGCTTGTCATGCTCCATGGATTCCGGTTCGCCTGCCAAAGCGCAGCATAGAGAACCCTTGCATTATTCGGATCAAGCATTAAATCTACCGCGCCCGTGCTGTCATTCTTGAATAAAATTTTCTGCCATGTTTTTCCTCCATCATTTGAGCGGAAAACTCCTCTCTCAGGATTTGTTCCAAACGCGTGTCCTAACGCTGCAACATAGACAAGGTTTTCATTTTTCGGATGAACACAAATTTTGCTGATGGTTTGCGCGTCTTTCAATCCTATAAACTTCCACGTCTTTCCTGCATCGTCCGATTTATAGATACCTTCCCCCGGCATGGCGTTGCCGCGGATACATGCTTCGCCCGTGCCTGCATAAATCACGTTCGGGTCGGATTCTGCAACCGCAAGCGCGCCGACAATTCCTACTTTCAAATATCCATCGGAAACATTGAGCCACGTTTCTCCCCCGTTTTCTGTTTTCCAGATGCCGCCTCCTGTCGCTCCAAAGTAAAACGTGTTTGGCTGGTCGCGATGCCCGGCAACCGCAACCGAGCGCCCTCCGCGAAACGGACCGATTTCGCGCCACTTCATCTTATTATAGAGCAATGTATCGTATTTGAATGGCGATTTGGTCGCCGAGGCAACTGTCTGCACACAAAGGACAAGGAGCAAGGAGCAGAGAGCAAAGAGCAGAGAACGGTGGGCTTTGAGCGCTGGGTGCTGAGCGCCCGCCTGCAGCGAGGTCTTCGTTTCACTTCGAGTGAACAGAGAGGGATGTGAGATATGAGATATGGGATGGGCGATGTGCGTCCATCTGCAAGGGGCGAAAGCAGTAAAGTTTGAGCTAGTGGACATGGAAGATTTCCTATATTATAGAACAAAGAACGTGTGGCAAGAATATAGAGAAAACTTTGTGGAAAGGGAAACGATAAAGTGTTCAAGCAGTATCCTTTCTTGCCAATTTTGCCTCATAACTTTGAAATCCTCATTCTAAAATCTAAAATTTGATGATTTCTCTCTATATTTATACCTAATGAAACCAATCATCACCATATTGGTCATTTTGGGGATAATTGCCGCTTTGCCTCTCTCCGCGCAGCAGCTTGTCTTGAAAACGTATGACCGTTCATCAGGATTAGCAAGCAACTTTGTGATGAACATGTACCAGGATAGGGATGGTTTCATCTGGTTTGCGACTGATAGAGGAGTAAGCCGTTACGACGGGAATTCATTTACCACACTCACTACGCGAGATGGCTTGCCCGACAATTTCGTTCAGTACGTTACACAAGACCGGGACGGCTTTATGTGGTTTGGAATGTACGAGCATGGAGCTGCGCGTTTCGATGGCACACGATTTCAATTGTTCACCTCAAAGGAGGGTTTGCTGGGCAGCACAATAAGCTGGATTACGCAAGACCATTTCGGCAGGCTTTATTTTCGCACGGAAGAGGGACTCTCACTTTTTCATAATGGACAATTCCGCGCGGCAGTAAAAACAGGGCGGGGTGAAATTTCAACTTCTCACCCCGATGGACGCATTTACTTTGCCAAAGGCGATACGTTATTTCGCATTGAGCCGACGAATGATAATGAGATACAATACAGGAAGCTGTGCAGAATCCCCTATAGAGGAATAATTTCTATCGGCTTTTTTGAACGCGAATCGCGAGCATGGGATAGTGCAAGGATGTATATCGGTTCTTACGGAGGCATTGGCCTTGTGAAATTCCTCAACGACACCACCGTATCACCAGTTGCTCATTATACGGTAAGCAGAAACGTCGGAACTATCATACATGAAGGAGACTCGGTATTGTGGTGCGGCACCCTCGCGGAGGGAATCGTAAAAATAACGCCGGCGGGAGTTACACACTTCGGCACCCGTGAGGGATTGCTTCAGCAACGGGTCGAAACGCTTATGCGTGATTATGAAGGTAATCTCTGGCTCTCGACATTTGGAAGCGGGGTGCAAAAACTCTCAGCGCCATCGGTCGTTATCTATAAAAAGGAAAACGGGTTGGCGCATAATTATGTATCAAAGATTTTTGAAGATAAGTCCGGAAAGTTATGGTTCGGCACGAGTTCAGGTCTTTCCGTGCGCTATCATGACACGCTTATCCGGCTTGCTACGCATGAGCCGAGAGTAAGAGAGATTCAATCAATAATTCAAGACGACGATGGAAATTATTTTATCGGCACGTTCGAGTATTTATTTGGTCCTCATTCAATCCGTCAGCTCTTCTCCCGTGATTCGTTAAAGCCGATTAGAATCGGTTATGGAGTATCGGGAATTTTTCCTTATCGCGTTCCTGCGGATTCCCCACGGAGGTTACCCCCGGTATGGATAGGCACATTCGGCAATGGAATTAACTTGCTTCGTGCCGATGATTCCGTCATCTATTCTTCCGGAAAGGAAATTTGCAGCAATGTGATAGAAAAAGTTATTTCCACAGGAGGCGCCGCATGGTTCATTTCGCGCAATGGCGGCGCGTCGCGGCTGGAAAACGGGCAATTCCAATTGTTTTCCACAGCAAACGGGCTGCCTTCAAATGCAATATTCAGCGTCTACGAAGATTCATTAAGGAAAAAACTATGGATTGGCTCCGACGCAGGCTTGACCCTACTTGAAAACGGCAACATTCGCACCTTCACAGGGCAGGATGGCATTCTGGGAATACCCGTTCTCGGAATATTCCCGAGAGCCGGTCACTTGCGTCAAACGGAGGACGAACTTTTCATTGTGACTCAGAAAGCGTTGCACCGTTACAGCGACAACAAGATTGAAATCAGCAACACCTTCTCCTTCGCGCAGGAAGGCAGTCTCAGCATTAATGACGTTTTATATTCCGCTCAAACCGACATACTGTGGATTGGCACGATACAGGGAGCGTATCAAATACCTCTTTCAAGTTTTCATGGAGCGACGATTGCCCCGAAAGTCGCGATAACATCAGTCCTTGTTGATACAACGGTACTATTTACTCACGCGACAACTCTATCAGGAACGTTTGAACCGATGGAGCTTCTTCATAATCAGGGCAATTTGACAATCAGCTACGCAGGACTTAGCTTTGTCAGCGAGTCTGATGTCAAGTTCCAAATCAAGCTCGAACCTCTTGATAGCTATTGGTCCCAGCCGACGAACGACAATCATTTGCAAGTAAGGAATTTACCGGATGGTAATTATCGGTTTCTTGTCAAAGCTGTCAGTGGAGAGGGGGTTGTTTCAGAGGAGCCCGCTCTGTTTTCGTTCCGGATACTTCCCCCGTTCTGGAAACGATGGTGGTTTCTTTCGCTTACGGGACTGGCGTTTCTCGGCACGGTGGCAGGAGGAATCCGGTATATTTCCCAGCGCCAGCTGCGAAAGCAGGTGCAGGAGCTTGAGCGAAAGCAGGCGTTGCAGATAGAACGAGAACGAATTTCGCGCGACCTGCATGATAACGTCGGGGCGCAGCTTGTTACCATCATTTCCGGTCTGGAACTTGCGGGACGCTATACCGACGCAAAACAGCGGGAGACAAAACGCATGCTCGATTCGCTCAAAGATGACGCGAGAGCTACAATGGCGTTATTACGTGAAACGATCTGGGCGCTTCAATCCGCGGAAATGACTGTTGAAAAATTTACGCATGAGCTTGAACAGTATGTTCGCAAGCAATTGACCTACCATCCTGAAATTGCGCTTCGGTTTGCCGCCGAGGGCGTTCTGACAGGAACGCTTCGACCGGTTGAGGCAATCAACGTTCTCCGCATCGTTCAGGAAGCGCTCTCCAATTGTTTCAAGCACGCGTCCCCAACAATCATCGAGCTGCACCTTACCGTGGAAAGCGATAACGCCATTCACCTTCGTATGGTGAACGATGGCTGCAAGCGAGAGCGCGATAGCGATCTTTCCGGCGGAAAAGGACTCCTGAATATGGAACGCCGCGCCCCCAAGCTCGCGGGCGCGGCGTTCCATATTCAGGAGTCCTTTTCCGCCGGAAAGATCGC
>SCUC01000186.1 GCA_004322375.1 Bacteroidota bacterium | reverse complement strand
TGCAACATTAAGGGATCGAACGACAGAATTTATCATTGTGCTATTAAGCCTGATCATGTCGGTGTTTCATTATGTTGAAATTTCTCGCATTGACAGAGAGACGAAGCTGGCATATACCACGCTTCAACCCTATTATTGCCGGGCAACATTGCCATTATTTATCCGGAAAGGATTTTCAGAAGAATTCGATAAGCGACCATCAAGATATATTTCCGGTGGAATACGCACTACTCTGCATTTCAACCGTTATTTTACTTGTAATGAGAATAACGATGCCGCCCAAACGTTTGAAACCGCGTTCCTTCGAAATGTAGAGCGAGCGCCTATGCGTACAGCGACAACCATTGATAGTATTCTCTCATATCATGCACACCTACGGGATGCTATCCCGTTCATCAATCGGAGAAAAGATGATATTCGTTCGACATTCGATTATATTTTTATTGTAGCGAACCAAACTGCACGCACTGACCTCGTTATAGCCCTCTCTCCTGAATATTCTCTTGAAATCGAACGGCAATATGTTGCCATCCTCAAACGGAAAGAAATAATTCCCGATGGTATCCGGACAACGGAACACTAGAAGAACGCCGATTTTTTTTCGACTGTCATTCCAAGAACCCGTGTAAGGTACGGAGGAATCTCATTACCTCGAACATAGTATAAATCTAAGGGTTCGATCAGCCCCGGCGGACTCAACATGACAATGGAGTGTTTTTCAAAGCCTTCTAAAAAAGAGACGCTACCCAACCAGCCTCATGGTTGTTTCTTCCATACGGAATTGTTATCTTTCTATTCGCGTGGATGGAGGAGATTCGAGACTTCTATGAGCTCTACCCGATTATCTTGCTTCTCTCCTTACACACGTTTTTCTTTTCATTATTACGAATTCGTTATTCATTAAAATCTATTTAATTCAGGAAAGTATTTATTGTTATGGCAGTTGAACGTACACTTGCAATTCTTAAACCGGATTGTGTCAGAAAAAATCTTATCGGCGAGGTCATCGCCCACATCCAAAAGGCGGGGTTCAAAATTATCGCGATGAAGAAAACGCGGCTCACCAATGAAACAGCAGGCGGTTTCTATGCCGTGCACAAAGGAAGACCCTTTTACGACAGTCTTGTGGAGTTTATGAGCTCAGGGGCATGTGTCCCGCTCGCCCTCGAAAAAGAAAATGCAGTCGCTGATTTCAGAACGCTTATCGGGGCAACCGACCCAAAAGAGGCGGCTCCGGGAACGATTCGCGCCTTATATGCGGATAATAAAGGAGAAAATATCGTTCATGGGTCAGATTCTTACGAAAACGGCAAAATTGAGATAAATTTCTTTTTTTCAAGTCAGGAACTCATTCAGAACGAATAATCAATTTACGGTGTTTTGATAAAGAACATTGATTTAGTCCTTGTTATTTCCTATCTTCCTACTATGACTGAAAAAGTTTGTCCAGCGCGCACAAAAGGGAATGTGAAACGGCTATGAAGAATATATTTATCTATGTATTGAGCGGTATTATAATAGTGTGTGGGATGATGTTCATTTCTTGTGAGGAAGAACCCGATGCCCCTCCTACGGTGCCAGCAAAACCGCAAATTACGCGGGTCACTGTGCTTTCTTCTTCTGAAATTGAAGTGAAATGGAAAGACCATTCCGATAACGAAGATGGATTTAAGATAGAACGAACCAGAGTTGATACGGGGATTTCGTTTCAAACAATCGGGTACGCTTCTGTCAATGATACGGTATTTCACGACACCGGGCTTGAGCCGCTAACAACATACGGATACCGTGTAAGCGCGTTTAACGCCACAGGCTTTTCCGGAACATCTTCCACCCTTGTGGGAA
>SCUC01000185.1 GCA_004322375.1 Bacteroidota bacterium | reverse complement strand
CCGGTTTTGAAGCCATTGCTTCTGAATTCATACGAACCAAAATTATTAAACGTACTGAAAAAAGAACGCGGAAAATGAATATCGTTGATAAAATTGATGACACCTCCCGGCGCGTTTGTATAAAGCGAGGAGGCATTCCCTTTAACGACTTCAATTGCGCCTACTGATTCAAAATCAATCGCTTCAATACGTGTTTGCCCGTCCGGTTCCGATTCAGGAATACCATCGAGCAAAATCCGAACGCCACGAATGCCGGTGTTCGAGCGGCTTCCGAATCCTCGAATCGAGATACGGACATCGTGGTTTCCATAGCGACTTTGAAGAAAAAGTCCGGGAATACCTTGTAACACATCGTCAACCGCGGCTTTCTTTTCGAATTTGTAGTTCGTGTTATCAATACGTTCAACAGAATATGGTATATCAATTATTTTTTTTGTCGTTCGTGTTCCTGTGACAACCATTTCATCAATCTGGAACATTTTCGTTGTATCTGTTGTAACCTGAGGCTGTTCTGTTTGAGCGAACACACTTATCCCCACGCTGCATAGACACACTACAACAACCATGGTAAACTTAATCATTTAATGCTCCATGTTAAAAAGTAGATGTAACGGGACCTCTTGCTCTTACTATGTTTTTAACCCAAGTTTGGCGATGAATATGAAAACCATCGCTAGATGAAACTTCTTAAAAAAAAATCAACTTGAGATTTTAATAGAGAGCTACATCAAGCCTGAATGAAAAACCTGAAAGATTGGACTGCGTACCAAAATGTCCAAGGATTTCATTCCCCGCCCTACAAACCGTAGGTTGCGCCGCTTAGAATGACAATCTTCTTTCCTTTTTGGAGAAGTCTCGTCCCGTATTTGGTTTCATTCAGGTTTCAAGAGGAACCTGTGAATTATTATTTTGTATTTATGCGAGCAATAAGGGAGGTGATTTGTCCCTGACGATATCGAACGTTACCAAAGGGGGTGTTATTCTAATTTTGGGCAATTGGAGTATGCCGAATTGTTCGATAGCTACATCAACAAGCAGGACAAACGCTTTTTGAGCGCTGGTTTTACCAAAGGTTTCCCAGGTAACACTATTGGGGGCGAAAGAAAGGACTGACGAAGGCTCCCTATGATTCTCTTTATACTCTTCTTCAAATAGTTCAACCTGATAGGCGAAGTAGTTTAACGCCAGAAGAAGAAAAAGAACCTTATGATTGATAATATTCATCAATTCTAAAATTGAACAAGGAATTGTAACTATTTTTATACAAAGATGCAACTACAAAAGTCATAAAATTCGTGTTTTGCATATTGTGAAATTATTCGTTAAACTCTTGCCGGAAGCGCGTTTTCATCATTCTTTTTCTTGTTCCTTCGTCATGCAGTGGGTATAAAACCTATCGCTAAATGACAGTTCTTTCCACAACGGATTGTTCATCATTACATTTGTTCTTAGCATGTTATACCAACAATACGAAAGATTAGCAAAACGATGAACATTATTGGAAAAATGCCTATCCCAGCACCATTTGTAATTATCGGAAAATTAGCCATGCTGTGTAACTGGTTGTTTTTCCTGTTGAAATACAGGGCAAAAGACATGATGATTTATGATAGCAATATTACACAAATCACCGGCTTGACTTTGGGGGTAGTGGGCTTCTCCATCGTCATGGTATCCCTTGTAACGTTAGGGCGTACAGTTACAGTCGGTCTTCCGGCACATGAAATTAAGCTCAAAACTAATTTCATCTATGCGATTTCCAGGAATCCAATTTATGTAGGCGCATTCATGATGTGCGCCGGCTCTTGTTTCTTTGCCCTGCATTGGTTGAACATTTTTCTATTTGGACTTACTTTCGGAATTCACTATCTCATCGTCTTAAAGGAGGAAGAGTTTTTAGCGGAAAAATTTGGGCAAGAGTGGCAAGAGTATAAACGACGCGTGCCGCGATATATTGGAAGGGTTAGGAGAAGCTAACAACATAAAGTCTGTAATAAGCAACATTACAAATGCGCGGATTTTTTTTCATAAATGAGATGTAAAAATTTTCGGTCTGTTCCGACATGTTCGCCTATTAAATTAGAAATATCAACAACTGCACCGTATTCAATAAATACTTCATAAAACCTATAAAAATTATTGCCCCAATAAATCATGGCACATGCCATTGGCGCACCTTTTCCTCCGTCTTTTCCATTTTCTAAAAACCGAAGTCTCGTATCATAAAGAAAGCAAATCCCTCTCGCTTTCGTAAAGACATATTTTTTCCAATGCGTTGTATTAGGTGCTACCGGTATAAGCGCTAGCACTTGTGAACCATATTCTTCATAAGCATGAGCACATCTGGCAAGCCAATTTTTTATCGTAGTGCCTTTTTTCTTATCAATGCCATAAGGAGGATTAACATAGATAGAAGGAAAATTCCATGACTCTCTTAATCCGTCATGCTTAGGAAGCACATATTCGGTTTTAGCATGAACAATTGAAAATTCATTGGAACAAGGATCTAATGCTATGCTGCCCCCAAATACTTCTTTTACAGCTTTGACATATTTCTGCGGAGTACCCCAACTCTGGCTTAACGTATTTACATTTCTACCAGCACTCATGTAAGAATTTCTCTCCAATCTTTAGTTTTCAATTTTAGTAATTCTTTCTTCAATATTGGTAACTGTTTCCCTTTCGGTGATATGATATTAAACCAATTCTCTATACTTTTAATATTTTGTGAGAAATATTTAAGTAGTAATTGATCGGCGTGTATGTTCATTTGAACCTTAGTGAATTGATTTTTCTTTTTATCAGCCGCGTAACTTGAAATAAACGCACTGCGAACCTTACTGAATTCTTTGGAAGGGTTAAGAAGTAACCTTTCAATAAATTCTGAAAGCCCATCGTCAGTTAAAAATAATAACCAGTCATAAGATTGTGCTAATACTTTAAGTTCTTTGTTATGGTTTTCAGATGTGAACCAATTGCCATGATTACTTACTACTCCAATGGTAAGAATAAAACGTCGTAATAGCTCGGCGTCGTTTGAATCAATAACCTCTTCCATTAACTCTATATAAGGTTTCGTGTAAGACGAATTATCGCTTCGATAAATAATACCATACATTTCCCCTGATTCAGTTCTAACTTTCTGTAGTGAAGATGCAACTCTCGCGACATAGGCGCCCTGTTTTGCTTTTTCGATAGTTTGAGGACCTTTTTTCATGCCCTCTTCTACTCCTACTCGCTTACATTCAAATATTGCATAGGGTTTGCTGTGCTGTTCGTAAATATAAAGATTTAACTCATTTTTACTTCGGCTTAGAATGCTACATAGTAAGTGGGAATTTTCTGATTCTGCAATCGTACAGGCATTCCTCAATACTCCATCTTTCGTCAAAAGTGTATTTTTCTTCTCAGCATAACGGGATAGAGTAAATGAATTCCCTTCGAGAGCACCGAGAATCTTACTGGCTGTTATCGGTTCGCTTGGTTTGTTAATTCTCAATACAAAATCTTGAATGACAGGGTGGAGCGAGTATTCTACATTGTGTCTTATATCTGGATTTCCATATTCAGCCAGTCCTCTTTCAATAGAAATATCATTGTTATGTCCCCATGTTTTTAAAAAATAATACGTAATGATCTCAACAATAGTTCCCAAAGCTCTTCCTGCAGCTTTTTTAGAGTCTTTTGTG
>SCUC01000184.1 GCA_004322375.1 Bacteroidota bacterium | reverse complement strand
ACCTGAAATTGGAAACAATGGATGGCATCACGGCAACAAAGCATATTCATGGAGAGTTTCCGAATTCGAAAATCGTCGTCGTTAGCTCATATAGCGATGCGCAGTTCCGGGCAGCTGCTGAAAAGGCAGGAGCAATCGGATATGTTCTCAAGGATAACCTTCGCGACGTTATTGGAATTCTTCAACAACCTGTCATGTAACCGACTACTCACTTCTTAGTACCCACTAACTATCAAGGTAATTGTATGAACCAGAATCAATCAGCGACAAAAGTTCTTATTGTAGATGATAATGCCGGAATGCGTCAAATGCTCCGCTTTATGCTTCCCTATTTTTCAGGAGAAGTGCTTGAATGCGCCGATGGTCAAGAAGCCATCAACCTGTATCGCAGGCACAGACCATCTATCGTGTTAATGGATATCCGGTTGAAGTCCTCTGATGGGATTACGACAACAAAAAATATCAAGCAATCATTTCCCAGCGCGAACATAGTTATGGTAAGCTCATACGGAGACGAACGGTTTCGCGCGGCAGCAAAACAAGCCGGCGCAACAGCGTATGTTCTAAAAGATAATTTGTACGACGTTGTGGGTTTGGTTCAACAACGGGTTGCTTAAGAACAACGAAAAAGTATTACAGAGCGATGGGTATAGGTAACTTCCCGAAAAGTACCTATGGTGTCATTCTGAACCCCGATTTATCGGGGTGACCTACGGTTCGTAGAAAGAATCCAGAAGTCTTGAATAGAGTGCAAAATTAAAGGCATGGATTCTTCGCTTCGCTCAGAATGACAATCCACGAGGGTTTTCGGACAGTTTCTAAAAAACCATCGCTTGATGAGAGCGTTAACAACAGATTGATGCAAGGCGACTCGTTGAGTTGCCACAGGACGATTCGGCGAATCGTCCTACGGATGTAACTACTAATAATCATAAGTGAATAACAATCAGGAATCAACTATGAAACAAATTACCATATTCGTTCTTTTATGCTTCAGTCTCGCATTGACGATAACATTTGGTCAAGTACCGAGGAAACTTTCCTATCAGGGATTGCTGACGACTACTACCGGTGTGCCGGTCACCGATGGGAATTACGATCTCACATTCAATATATACAACGCCTCAATCGGCGGGACATTGAGACACACTGAAACACATTCAAGTGTTCCGGTTGAAAAAGGGACATTCAGTGTGACCCTCGGTTCCGTTACAGCGTTCGCATTCACTTTTACTGAGTCTCTATATGTTGAAGTGACAGTTGATAATGGTCCGGCAGGCATCACGTATCCGGTTACGTTTAGCTCAAGAACTGAATTGACAGCCGCGCCCTACGCTTTGGGACCCTGGACGCCGAGCGATAATAATGTTACATTCAATGGCAATGTCGGTATCGGAACTTCATCACCTTCCGGCAAATTAGAAGTTATTGAATCAAAGAGCGATAATAGCCGCGCTATCGTAGGCAAAGCATCCGTTTCAACCGCAGTGCAGAAAACGAGCATTGGAGTTTCAGGCTATGCACAGGGTTTTCCTCCCAACCTTTCACTTAAAGGCGCTCCATCAACATCAATTGGAATGATGGGAGCTGCGGATTACTCAAATTCAGAAGGCGCTGTCGGTGTCTATGCAACAATCTCCGATTCATTGCCGGTGCCGCTATTTAGTAATTTTAGCTCTGCATTGTATGCAGACGGAAATAATCAATATTCAGGCGTTTTTGTTAATGGCAATGTTGGCATCGGGACAACATCACCGACACAAGCTTTAGAGGTTGTTGGCACGACTAAAACAACCGACTTGCAAATGACCAATGGAGCTGCAAACGGCTATGTTCTTGCCAGCGATAGCAACGGCAATGCAAGCTGGGTCAACCCTGCCGTAGTTTCAGGCACGGGCGATAACCTTGGTAACCATACAGCGACACAAAACTTAAAGTTAGGAAACTACACACTATCCAATGAAGGTAATGATTTGGGGATAAAAGTCAACGTCTTCGGGCATGTGGATATTATAGGACACGCTGTAAATTCCGTTTTAACAATTGGTTCAGACACTTCTCAAGGAGATTATCTCAATTTTGCTATTCCCGGGCAAGATTGGTCAATTGAAGCAACTTCTTCCAATTTAAACATTACGTACGATGAATCTTCTCCATTCAAGATAATGGCAGGTTCAACTGAAAATGCTCTCGTTGTTAATGGTGATAATGTAGGTGTTGGTACTGATACACCATCGGAACGGTTGGACGTTATTGGCAACATCAACATTAACGCAGGCAGGCTTGCATTTTCAAATACCGGCTTTGGAACATATATCGGCACCGGAGCAGGGCTTAATGACAATCCTGCAAGCAATCATGCAAGCACATTTGTAGGCTATAGAGCAGGAATGGCAAGCGATGGGGGTGAGAATACCGCAATAGGAGCAAACGCCTTCAAAAACAATACAACCGGTGGACAGAACACTGCATTAGGCAATGGAAGCTTATTAAGCAATACCACAGGCTCTTACAATACTGCTTTAGGATATTCAGCGTTATCTCAAAACACAACTGCAAACGATAATGTTGCCATCGGGTATTTTAGCGCGACGAACGGAACAACCGGCGAAGAAAATGTTTCCATCGGAAATGAAAGCCTTCATGATAACACCACAGGGGGCAAGAATACAGCAATCGGGACTGCGGCGGGATATTCAGCGACCGGAATCGGGAATGTGTTTCTCGGTTATAGTGCCGGATATAATGAGACAGGAAGCAACAAGCTCTATATTGCCAATGATAATACTTCTACCCCGCTGCTTTACGGCGATTTTGAGTCAAAGCACCTAACCGTGAATGACAGCTTGACGAGCAAATACTTTCAAATTACCCAAGGAGCGACGAATGGTTATGTGCTTCAAAGCGATGCAAGCGGCAATGCAAGCTGGGTTAATCCTACCAGCCTTGCAACAAGTGTTTGGTCCACATCCGGGAATCATATTTACAAAAACAACTCCGGTAATGTCGGTATTGGAACATCTTCTCCCTCTTCCTTATTGCACGTCTATGCGTCGAGTGGAAATGCCGATTATAAAGTTGAGAGCGCCAGCGCTCATTCCTATTCCAGCTTAGCTTCTCCATCGGGATATGAAAACGCGTTTATCTTTCAAACTGTCAACAGCGGGTATAAAAGCCGGTGGTCGTTTGGCAAAAGCGTAGCCACAGAATCCGGTTCCAATGTGGGTTCGGACTTTTTTATAAACCGTTATGATGATGCGGGAAGTTATCTTGGTCAGCCATTTACCATTAACCGCTCGACAGGGTATGTTGGAGTCAATACCGGTTCACAAAAATCTACTTTTGACGTCAATGGTTCAGTCGGCATGAGAATGAAAACATCGAAAATTGCCGGAGTAGATAATCCCGACGGAACTGCCACAACCTGGGTTTACACAACAGGCGCAGGAACCATTACATTCCCAACCGCAAGCGATTGTACGAATCGAGTTTATGTTATCATCAATAAAACAGGCGGTACAAGAACTGTTTCCGGCTACACAGATTTATCCGATACGGTTCAAACATCTATGGCAAACGCAACAGCGTTATGGATTCAATCTGACGGCACAAATTGGTTACAAATAAAATAACTATTGAATGCGCAGGAAGAGAAAGCTGTTTCGCTTACCAAGTCTCCTGTAACGCAGGAACAGCAATTAGTGGAACGTGAAAACCTTCCTGCGCCCTTTTAACGAACGAGTAACTGTGACTGGACTTTACAATCAAGGATTTTTTTTATGAAAAAAATATTACGAACCGTTCTCTTTACGTTCATGGTAACAACCATGATACTATCCCAATCGGTAAAGCATCCGTGGAAAACTGTAGATGAAGGAGGCGGGAAGATCATCTCCTCACAAGGAATTACCCTAAGAAGCTCTGTCTCAAATGCTGCGTCACGGATTTCCGGTTTATCTGATGTAGATTTGGAAGGCGGGTATATCCCCGGCGCACGACAATATTCCGGCGTTGTTTCTACATCAACAGTCGTAACAGAATCGAATTGGAATATGGTTTCGTTGCCTCTGAAAGTAAACGATGCGAGTAAGGGGCTGTTTATCCCCTGGCTGCTTCACAAGCATTTTCTTACGACAACGGTTATGCTGCTCAAGAAACGTTACAATTTGGCAAGGGGTATTGGGTGAAGTTTGGTTCAACGGATACGATGTTGTTCTCCGGAGCATCATCATTTATTGAGTCTGTTAGCGTTACAAATAACTGGAACATGATTGGAAGCATCACATCAGAGGTGAACACAGAAAGCATCACCACAGATGGTATATCGGTTCAGTCGAGCTACTTTGGTTTTTCAAATTCAACCGGCTATACGTCTGCGACTACATTAGAGCCGGGAAAAGCGTATTGGGTGAAAACAAGCGGCAACGGAAGGCTTATATTAACGGCTGCTTCAGTTCCAGCTTTTGAGAAAACTAGACTTTCTTCTGATGAAAAGAAGGGCGCAACAATATCTATAACATCGAATACTTTTGAGAATGAGCTTACAACGATTGTTGTTCGTGATGCCGGAGGAAGGGAAAGGAGATTATTCATTTCCACGAATGATGTGGAAAGGGGCGCGACATTAAACGAGCTTCCGCCACCGCCACCCGCAGGGTTGTTTGATGTGAGATTTACGTCGCAGAAGCTTGTCGAATCTTTTAATGATGAATCCGCAGCATGGGATTATCCAATAGTAGTAAACAACGCGCGATATCCCTTAACAGTGCAAGTAATCAATGCGAGAGAAAAAAGAAGCTACTCTCTCCGATATAGCGATGAAAAGAATACGAAGCGGAAGATAGGTCTTACAGAAGGGAAAGTGGCAACGGTAGAAAGTGAAATGATGAATATCGCGCTTGTTATCAGCGGGGGCGTCGTGGAGCAACTTCCGACGGAATTTCAATTACAACAAAATTACCCTAACCCGTTTAATCCGTTAACTATCATCAGTTATGACTTACCCGTTAGTAGTTATGTAACCTTAAAAGTATATGACTTGCTTGGAAGAGAAGTGGCAACGCTAGTTGACGGGATACAGTATGCGGGATTCAAGAGGCAAGAGTGGGATGCAACTAATTACCCAAGCGGGATGTATTTCTATAAGCTGGAAGCAGGTAATTTTTCTCAAACAAAGCGTCTGGTGTTGGTGAAGTAGTGGTGGGATATAAGAGAGGCTGTCTCAAAAGCGTAGGGTTCGTCAGGCTGACGACTTTGTCGAGCCTCGCTTTAGCGGGAGCGGAGACGAAGCCTTTTTTTGGTGTCTAATTCACCCTTCGACTCCGCTGCTAAATACATGAATATAAAAAGGCGATTGCGCTTCGTTTTTGCCAATCTGCGATAGGTATGAAACCCATCGCTGGAACATAATATTGTCATCAAAGTTAATAACAATGGCTTGCCATTACTAGACCTCAGGGTGACGATTTTTTACTTTTGAGACAGCCCCCGACACTATAATCGGGCTTTTGAGATAGCCTCTTTGCGGTACTCTTATACTACGGTGACAGCGAACTTCTCTTTGCTTCGGGCGCGAGCGTGATGAAATGGTACACAACGCTCTGTGCTCAAATCAATTTTCCTATTTTCAGAATAACCATTGTTAAATCATCATCCTGAGCAGGGTTTTCGGAGAATTTTTTCACATCTTTCATAATTTCGTCCATCATCTCATTCACATCGAATCCACGATACCTGTTAAGGACTTTATGAAGCCGCTCGTTTCCGTAGAGTTCCCGTTTTTCGTTCATGCTTTCAGAAACTCCATCAGTGTAAAGCGTGAGAATATCACCGGGACGAAGTTCTGTTGTTTCTTCATTGTAGCGCGAGCCGGGCAACATGCCGAGTCCGAATCCGTTCTTTTTTAATTCTTCCATTGTGCCATCCGCGCGGATAACAAGGGGGAAGCAGTGTCCTGCATTCACGCAATGCAGCGTAGAAGTGCGCGTATCAATAACGCATAAGACAAAAGTGATAAATTTCTCCGTTGTGGAATTATCATAAATGAACTGATTTAATTTTGCTGCCAGCTCAACAAGCGATGTGTGAAGCTCGCGGTAGGCATGAAGAGAAGCATGAAGGGTGGAGACAAGCAACGCGGCGGGAATTCCTTTGCCGGAGACGTCGGCAATCGTCATTACGATGCGGTGGTCGTCAAGCTGATAGACGTCGTAAAAATCTCCCCCGACTGCGTGGCAGGGAACGCTCATCGCGCCAATCTGGATTCCCTCAATTTTCGGCAATGTTTTGGGAAGAATTTGCTGCTGAATTTGCGCAGCCACTTCAAGCTCACGTTCGACTCGCTGGATAGCAATTTCCGCTTCATGCAAGCGGGCGTTTTCAATCGCTAAGGTTGCCGGAATTGATAACGCGGAAAGGAAACTTTGG
>SCUC01000183.1 GCA_004322375.1 Bacteroidota bacterium | reverse complement strand
TCCCTCTAACCCGACGGAGTCCACTCCTTGCATGTGCCAGTAATATACGCCATTATCAAGATTTACCTTGGAAAGGCTTCGCTTCGTTGTTACAGACCAGACGATTCCATTGAAGCTGGTATCGGTTGCAATTTCTAATCTTGCCGCATCGGAATTTGACTTCCAGGTAAACGTTACCCCGTCCTTATTCCACGGGTAGAAATCTTTTTCAGGAGAAAAGAGAACGGGCGGATCCGGCAGCTGGCGCGGAGGTTCAGGCGGAGAGTCGCGGTAAATCTGCGTACCATAATTTTCGGGAACTTCAATGGATTGACCTGCTGCGGTAACCTCAGTTTGCCCTTCAAATACGGAAACTGTTGACCGATCAACTTTATCAACCGCGAGCTTGCTCTTCGAGTCGGTTTTGAATGACATTTTCGCGCTCGGCGTCTTCACAACATACTGCTGTTTCGATTCCAGCGCGCGGAGCTTTGCCAGTAAATCTCCTTTCACTAATTCGATGTTTCCTTTTTCTTTGATGGCAGGCTCCTTCCCTTCTAAGCCGTACACAATAACAAGGCTGTTTTCTCCAACCTGAAGCCGGCTGTTATCGTTGAATGTTACTTCGGCGCGCGACTCGGTACGGGTGTTGATTTTGTGAAGCTCGTAAATCGGTTCGGCAAGGAACGCATCTCCGAAACCAATATCCCACGGCGCCTTTGTTTGCACAGCGCCATTCAAGAAAGAAAGCACTCCTTCTTCGTTGGTCGCCTTGTTATTTTTATCCGTCAGCTCGCGATAGGTAAGGGAGGTAAGAGGCTCGATTTCGACGCGGCGATTTTTCGCGCGCCCCTCTATGGTTGAATTATCGGCAATCGGTTCATTGCTACCTGAACCTCTGGCAAAGATATTTCCCGCAGGAATAGAATATTTTGTCACAAGAAAATCCTTCACCCGGTTCGCCCTGCGAAGCGATAGCTCCATATTGTACTCCGGCTTACCTGTTGAATCGCTATGACCGGTGATTTCAATCTTCAGCTCCGGTCGTTTAATCAGGTAATCTCCCAGCTTGGTAAGAGTTACGACCATGGCTTTATCAAGCGTATCGCTATCGCTTTGAAAGGCTTCCGTGCGCAGAGTTATCTTCTTTCCGGGGCGCAGGTCGTAATCCTGCGAAAACGCCGTTTGAAGCGTACAAATAATGAAAGCACAGAATAATAACTCCACGGATATATGGCTTTGAAAACCTGTGTACATTTTCATTCGTCTGGTTCCTAAACGATTATTCACGATGGCGAAAATATAGGTCAATGTTACAAGAATAACAAGAATATTCTTCGATTTCTTTGATAAGAAAAAAAATGCCCGCGATGGGGGTATAGCTGGTAAAACAGAAGGAGGGCGGCTGTCTGGGGAGTGTACAGTATAACGATATTGCGCAGTAGGGTTAAGTTTTACAAACTTACAGGTTAAAATATTGTTTAGACTAAATATGCACAAAAAACAATAGAAGATTTGACGATAAACTCAAAATTGTTCCTTTTTATGCTTCATCATAAGAGGCAGTGCGTTGTCCTGTTCCGTTCCCACGCGCTGATGGATGACGGGGAGCGTGGTAAGGAGAGACAAATGTATTATCAGTTACAATTTATAGTCAACATAAACAGAGGTGAACGCTCACTTCTGAAAAAAAAGTTCATTCGCATAGTAATCCTTAACATGAATTATTGCAGCAAAGCCACATTGAACGAGCTTCCTGTTTGCGTAACCAAATTTTAATAATCAACGGTTATAATTCCCCGCAACCTGCCTCGTCATCACTATCTGAGGAGGAGCATTTTTTTCAAATCACTCCAGCGTTTTCCATCTTGGTTCTGAACAGTAATCCGATAGAAATATACGCCGCTCGCAAAGTTACCGGCATTCCACTCCTTCGTCTTATAGCCTGCAGCTTGAACATCATCAACTATAGTTGCCACCTGTTGCCCAAGCACATTGTAGATTTTCAATTGTACTTTGTAAGTTGACAAACCTTGCCGACCAACGGCAGGTAACGCATAACGAATCACTGTTACTGGATTGAATGGATTAGGGTAATTCTGTTCAAGCGCAAATTCTTTCGGCATAGTGTTTACTGCATCAATTTCGTCTGGCGGTGGGGGTGGCAGTTCCTTACTGGGAACAATCTTGATTCTGTTGGAAGAGAATATTCCAGAGGTAGCGCTGGAAAGTACCAACGTGCCGTTTTGATTGACCTTCACCCAATACGCTTTTCCGGGTTGAATACTATCTGATACAACATAACCATCTTCATATCCAAAAAACTGTGATGTTACTATCCCCGGCGGATTTGAAGTTATATCCGTTACGGGCAACTGTGATGTAATTCCGCCAATCATATTCCATCCTGCAGTTACATTGATTGTGTCTGATGATTGAGGAAAACCTTGCAACAAAACAAATTCATCCTGTTCAAACTTAATCCAATAACCAACTCCAGAAACAAGCGTTCCGCTTTGTTGATAACCGTTACTTCCATCGAAACGAAATGCTGAGGAAACTGCTGTCGGGAAAAGTGAAGTCTTCTGAGTATTAGTA
This sequence comes from Bacteroidota bacterium, assembly GCA_004322375.1. Taxonomy (GTDB): domain Bacteria; phylum Bacteroidota; class Ignavibacteria; order UBA10030; family SZUA-254; genus FW602-bin19. The sequence continues at coordinate 1,938 of SCUC01000183.1, read as the reverse complement.
ATATCCAAGGGAAGAGAAACCATGTTCCAACGACTCGTTACCTGATATACCGCCGCAACATTTGAATTGGTAATCACTTTCCATGACTCAATATTCCCGACGTTGTCTCTTGCTGACGTGAAGAAACGATATGTTGTTCCAACTTCGACAGGAATGTTGATTGCCGTATCTGTGATATTACTTTGGGATGCCTGAAACGCTTCTTTATTTGGCTCAGCATATAGAGTGTAACTATGTATGCCTGAACCGCTCGAATCATCCTCACCGCTCCATGTCACCTTGATGTAAGAAGAATCCCGCATGCCCGAAAGAGAAATAATTCGGCTTGATGGATCCCCGGCATCAATTGTGTTTAACACCTCATTGGTGAGAATTGGTGAATTAACATCAAACACGATGCTTGCACGATTAGTAATGCGTGTTCCCGTTGTAAGGTTTAATTTCGGATTGACGCTGTAGCTTACCCACCCTTCTCCTTTGGGTACAACCGATGAATCATTGGGTGGAAGAAAATCTGCCAATTCTCCGTCGCGCCTATCTCTCCCTTTCATATACCATCGAATAATTCCCTCGGATGGATTGAAACTCCCTGTGATGTCAACATCTACAGTGTCATTAAGTTGATACGTTAGATTCAAAGATTGCCCAACGTCGGGCAATGAGATGAGTGTATCACCTATTTGCATATCACTGAAAGAGAAACTATTCCAATCAAGGTCGGTATCAAGTGTGTCTTTGATTTCAACTTCTTGCGCGGCGGCGGTGGCGGAATCTTTATTTTCAAAATAGATAGAATAAGCGAGCGGATTGCTTAATGTAACAATACTATCTGGACCGTAACCCACAGGTCCAACTTTTTCATTTGGATCCCATGAAGCTATGCTACATACCTCCTTGGAGGAACTGTTCACATCTTGATCCAAGTCAAAAGATTTTCTTCTATCAAACCCCGCATCTGATGACCAAAGAAGAAAGTTGTTTTCTTCATGCAACGTCATATTGGAAGCGCATTCAGCCGGCGGGGTTACACCACAATCTCTACTACTCCACTCACCACATAGTAATCTGAGCATGTATTTATATTTATTCAGAATCTTTTCCCATTTTTCAACACAGATTGGATCTTGGCATTCATCTTGATTTTGTTCTGCCCAATCTACTCTATTTCTAAAAAGTCTTATTTGCTGCATGATTAGTTCACATGTATCTGTTGGCTCTTGGTTCAATGGCTCTATTAGTGCTTCAATTTGGAAGCATCCTAAGGTTGGTATAGAGATAGGAAAACTAATCGGCAGTGGAATCTCTTGTCCGATCGACGGGAGTAGAATTACCTGAGAGAAAAGAGGTCCCTCAGCTAATAAAACCCCTTGGATTTGACTTTGCCGCTTAGAAGAGGAAGACGTAGCCCATATTTGAATCGAAAGTAACGCGACTGGAGCTTGAACATTTCCTGAATTTCCATAACTAATCAAATACCTCGCTTCCCTTCCAACCCGTATCTGTTTTCTCCCAATAATCTCAGCCCACAAATTCACAATACCTTCATTCACAGTGAAACTATTGGGGAGAGATGTGCTCTGTCCATCTTGATTCATTACAACAACATCCCAATCTCCAAGTTGCCTTCCTGTCAGGTCAAATTGCGTTGTGATTGTTCCTGTGTCAACTACAGTTGTGTTAAATCCTTCAATATCTTGGTATCCATCACGTACAAGTTTTACAAGAGCGCTATCTTGAAATCCTTTTCCGTGTATCGTTACCGAAATCGTTCCAGAGTTTCCTCCTGTGTTGGGGCTTACACTATAAATTGCAGGTCCGGCACCACCGGAAACAACCGCCACGTTGCTCTTTATGGAATCATTAAAGGTGTCAAGGTCTTCTGGCAATACTGTATAAGCAAGCATCGGAAAGTAACCGTACATCGTTGGAATCCAATCA
>SCUC01000182.1 GCA_004322375.1 Bacteroidota bacterium | reverse complement strand
AGTTTGCGCGAGAGGGAGGATATTCAATCCGGAAGAGAGAATGATGAGATGATAATTCTCTAATGTCCTGTTGGGAAGTCGTTTCCACAGCACAGAGTCAACGGAAAATGTTGTCGAAAGCAGCGTCGAATGGAACAAAGAAAAGGAGGAGACCGGCGCGACATGACTTGTATCATCAACAACGAGCAAAACATTTCCACTCGATATTCTGAATTTGTAATATCCATCCGGGGGCAGATGAATTTCATTGCTGAGAGTTGCCGCATCCTTTATCGTGATGCTGTAATAAATAGAATCTCCCACCTGCGTGTTGAGTGTATCGAATGGAAACGTATTCTCAAACGTCGAATCTTGAGCAAGCGTAAGAGGAAATGTTCCGTTTGTCGCTGAACGTTGATTAGAAAATTGTACGATAACGGAATCAATGCCGATATTATCCGTTGCGGTCATTCGAATGGTTGAAGGGAGAGAATAAACATACTGGTCGTACAACGGCGTGAAATGTACCGATGGCTTAACGGTATCGGGTCCCGCGTAAAAACTGAAATAGGATGCTGGCGCATTTTCCGGTAAAGTAACAACCCTTCCTGCCGTATCGTTGGCAACAAGGTAGTATTGGTACTGTGCCGGTGTACCATCGGCAGGAATTGCGCCTCGATATTCTGAGCTGAAATTAAATTGGTGGAGTGATGTTGTGTCGGTGAACGCGCCGTTCTTTCCCCAGACGATGATACCGCTTGCCGTATCTAACGGGTAAAAACCATCAGTAATGTTCACTGAAACATTGAACGGTGCTGATGTTTGCTCTACATCTCGCAACGGTTGATGTGAAATGGTAGGGCGCGCAAGAAAGTTTCTTTCAGAAAATTTTGCTATGAGAGTCGGTAAATGCTCTCCTGCAAATAAATCGTTATCTGCCTGTAAAATGGCTGCGGCGTTATCCCGCATTGTTCCCGATGTTCCCATATAAAAATGACTTTGAAGAACAAGCTGGTCCATAATATCCTTGCCAAGCTCATCCCAGAGTATTAATAATATCGCAGACCAGATTTGTCCCGCATTATGAACTTCTAACGCGGCAACTCCACTATTGGGATATATTCTAGTATCATTGAGAGGTCTTCCTGACCATATCTGACCTGAACTGCCATTGTATCCCGCATCCCACGTGGGGAAGAAATTCCTGCTAAAAACCGGGTTGTTCATTCTTGAATATGTCGCTGCCCAATAATCTCCGAAACCCTCGCCGATTGCCCCTTCTTCGCCGTCTCCCCAGCCCGCCACTGTTCCGTAATGAATGGCATGACCGTATTCATGCAATATCACATCGGCATCTTCTGCGTCATCTACTCCACCCTGACCGAACGATAACGAATTATTGGACGGATTGTAAAAGGCATTATCCTCGCCGTTGAATCCATGTGGGTCAACATGGATGGAAAGGTTCTGGATGTTGGAGTATCCGAGAGATTGGATATATCGCTGAGAGCTATCGAGATGGTAATAAACAGTCACATCCTCAAATCCTGTTTGATTACGGGTAAATCGGAATGAATCAGGATGAGTTGCTGTAACTACCGGGATATTTGGCGTATCCCAATCATCTACAGTAACGAAAGGACCTTCGAGGGAGTACACACTGCCGCTTTTTGTTATATCAAGCAGCTGAATAAGTTTCCGCTGGTTATTCAATTGTGTTGTAGCGGCGTCGTTTCCGTCAACATATCCTGTCGAGCCGTAGGTCGCGTTTCCGGAAGTAAGTGGGTCAGGGTTAAAAACGTATCCGCTTCCTTGAAATGCTGAACTGCTTGTTTTTTTTCCTTTTCTCTCATAGACTGCTATATCTTCTTGTTGAAGAATTTCTCCGCTAAGAGCATCAACAAAAACTTCCCAAACGCCGCGAGGGTTATCGGTGGTAGTAACAACCCGATATGTAAGATACGATTGTTGTTCGTGAGCCAAAATATAAAGAGACGGGCTTTCCTGAAATAAAACCTTTCCTTGTATATCAATTGCTTTGTGCGCAAGTTGCTCAGCGTCCCTCTCTGATAGTGATGGCTGTCTATTTTTTAGCTTGATTTTCTGTTTTGAATTATTCACTACAAAGGTAACTTGATTATTCGAATTGATGCTTACCACTACATCACCCCTGTACACCGGAATATTGTTAACCGTTTGGTGAAATCTCACATGATAGCCTGCCCGAGACTGTTGGACATTTTGCAACGCTAGCTCACCCGCAGATTCTGAAAATCCAAACGTTTTATGGAACATGCCTATATAGGTTCTTGCAATTTCTTCCGGCGTGCCGTTCAAAACACTTTTATCTGTATGATATTGAGCGCGAATAATCCCGGTTGAAGCGTCAACCCTTCCGCTTGTTGTATAGAGGGAAGTCGGAATAACCTTAGCATTTATCTGTTGACTGGACTGTTTATAGTTCTGCTGGCTAAAAAGCAGCGAGCTGTTGATGAGGAACATTAATAAAAGAGTGTGTTTCATGATTCAATTTAATCACAGGTGGTTATGGTATCTTTGATTGTTTGGCGTTGCGATGGTTGTGAGCTTCATTAGCCCCGGCTTACAGTTATTGCAAAAGTTTCTGTCACTTGAACAATAAGTTCTATTATTCTCGCTTGAAAATTTTCCGCATCCGTTGAACCTACCGAACTCATCCCTCTACGAGGTCATAGACCCAACCCCTTCTCTTACAAAGAGAAGGGGCTAATCAATGCTCAGAAAGTGAAAAGTCCCTCTCTTTGTAAGAGAGGGATTTAGGGTGAGTTAGAGTAGTGAAAACGTATCTTTCTATTATCGTTGAAACTTTTAATCTTCTTCGTTTTATGAAAGTGAAAAATATTTATGCAATTGCTATAAGTCGTAGGCTGCTAAATGCGTAATTTAGGAATCGTGGTAACGATTTCTTAAAAACGGGCAACTTGCATTAAATAATAATGTACGCCAAACAAAACAGATTACCAATGATAGAAAACAAAAACTCAAGTGTTGGAATTTATTTGAATTTTGGCTATTGTTAATTGATTTTTTAAGAATACTATGGAAACAATCAGTAAAACAACACAAGGGCTTGAGCTCGAAGCTTCAATTGTAAAAAAATTGTTAGTAGATTTTATCAAGGACGAAACCCATAATGCAGGATTTTCTAAAGGGGTTGTCGGTCTTTCGGGTGGGGTTGACTCTGCTGTAACGATGGCATTAGCAACCGAAGCGCTTGGAAAGGATAATGTGCTTGCCGTAATGATGCCCTACCGGACAAGTAGTAAATCCAGCATTACCGACGCTCAGATGCTTGTGAATCAACTGGGTATCCTTTCAGAGGCTGTGGACATCTCGGCAATGGTGGATATTTATCTACAACAAAATCCCACCACAGATAATGTAAGAAAGGGGAACATCATGGCTCGTCAGCGCATGATTGTCCTGTACGATATTTCTGCCCGCGAAAAATCGCTAGTCATCGGAACAAGCAACAAAACAGAGATTCTCCTCGGCTACGGAACGCTCTTTGGTGATACAGCATGTGCAATCAATCCATTAGGCGATTTGTATAAAACGCAAATCTGGCAATTAGCGAAAACGCTAAGCATCCCCCAACAAATTATAGATAAAAAGCCAAGCGCCGATTTATGGGAGGGACAAACCGACGAAGGGGAATTAGGCTTTGCTTACAAAAAAGTAGATGAGCTTCTCTATCATCTCATAGACGAACGAAGGAACGATGAAGAGCTTATCGAGCTTGGCTTTGAAAAATATTTTGTTGAAAAGGTAAAGCGAACGATCCAGCGAAATCAATTCAAACGTCGTCCGCCTCTGATTGCAAAAGTTTCCCACCGCACGGTGAATGTTGACTTCCGTTACCCCCGCGACTGGGGTATATAAATCAATGCAAAAGTAAAAAATGTCCCACGGGTTGTAAACAAAATAAAAAAATATTACGCGATGTTACTAAAGGGTAGTTCCAAAAACTCAAGCCTACTGTCATTCCCGCAGGATTCAAGCCCACGGCTCGTAGAGCGGAAATCTACTTCATATGGCTCAAGATTCCTCTACGAGCTGTAAGCCAATAAAAAAATTGGGAATGACAAACGTGGCAGTTTTTGGTACCATCCTTTAGTATTTCGAATTTTTGTTTAGAATTTTGATTTTAGGATTTAGAATTTTTACCCGCCATGACACACGATACTTCTGATAGCGCGGATATCCCGGTTACACATGGCGTGCTATATATCGTTAGCACACCCATCGGCAATCTTGAAGATATTTCGCTTAGAGCGTTAAAAGTTCTTTCCTCTGTTGACATTATCGCTGCGGAAGACACGCGTAAAACAGGCATTCTTCTCAACCATTACAATATTCATAAGCCGCTTGTCAGCTATTACAGCTACAATGAAGAACGCCGCATTCCCGAATTAATAGAAAAGCTAAAATCCGGTAATTCCATCGCCGTTGTCTCAGATGCAGGGACTCCCGGCGTTTCCGACCCGGCATTCCGTCTCATCAAAGCGGCGATTGATGAGGATATCCCTGTAGCAGCGACGCCCGGACCTACGGCATTTCTCCCCGCGCTTATTTCTAGCGGTTTGCCAATTCAACCATTCTTGTTTGAAGGATTTCTCCCCGTCAAGAAGGGAAGACAAACAAAGCTGCAAGAGTTAGCCAAAGAGCAGCGCACCGTTATTCTTTATGAATCTCCATTTCGCCTGTTGCGCACCTTGCAAGATATCCAGACGCATTTCGGCAACAGGAAAATCTGCATCGCCCGCGAACTTACCAAAAAATTTGAAGAAATTATTACAACCTCACTATCCCAGGCAATAAAACATTATTCTGCAAAATCCATCAAAGGTGAGTTTGTGATAATTATCTCAACCGAGCGCATGTAGCGCGACTCGCATTCAGAAACTTCTGGAACGCTCATTACACCATTCTTGTTTCAATATTGAGATTCTTGTAATTCACTCAAATATTCCATAAATTTTAGCTTATTCTTGAAAGGAATGCTTTACATAAAACTATGAATACCCTCAAAACAGTATTCTTAATGACATTAATGACGGTTCTTATGCTGCTTATCGGCTCCATGATTGGTGGTCAGCAAGGAATGTTCCTGGCATTTGGACTCTCATTAGTTATGAATTTTATTTCATACTGGTTTTCTGATAAAATCGTATTGATGATGTATCGCGCGAAGCAGGTAACGGAAGCTGAGGCTCCGAAATTTTATTCCATGGTTGCCCGCATAGCAAGTCAGGCGCAGTTGCCAATGCCAAAGGTCTATATTATTCCCGAAGATTCTCCCAACGCGTTTGCGACGGGAAGAAATCCCGACCATGCTGCCGTAGCCGCAACAGAGGGCATTCTTCGAACGTTGAGCGATGATGAACTAGAAGGTGTTATCGCCCACGAATTCGCTCACATCAAGCATAGAGATATTTTAACCGGAACGATTGTCGCCACAATGGTAGGCGCGATTACCATGATTGCCCGCATGGCAGGTTTTGCCATGATGTTTGGCGGAGGAAGAAGAGATGACCGAGATGGCGGCGGCATTGGTGAGCTCGCGATGCTCATTTTAGCCCCCATTGGCGCGGTGCTTATCCAGATGGCGATTTCACGCGCCCGCGAATTTGCCGCCGATGCCGGCGCCGCTCAAATTACAGGGCGACCTCTATCGCTGGCGAACGCGTTGCAAAAGCTTGAACGCGGAGCCGAACGAATTCCTGCCGGCAACGTATCGCCTGCAACAGCGCACATGTTTATTGTCAACCCGTTACGCGGGGGAGGAGTGTTTAAGCTCTTTATGACACACCCGCCAACAGAAGAACGTATCGCCAGATTGCAGCAAATCGCAATGGGTGGTATATAATACATTCACACGTCAAATGAATTTCTGCCCACATAATCGAGCGATAGCTTTTTGTTGTGGGCTGCTCTTTATGATATATTTTAGTAACCCATGTTACGCAATGAATCAT
>SCUC01000181.1 GCA_004322375.1 Bacteroidota bacterium | reverse complement strand
CTGCGAATACCGAGTCGCAACCGTCCGCTGTCTAACGGGTTATCTAAACCGAACCCATATCGCGAGAAAATGTCAAAGCGCACGTTACCCGATGTCGGATTTTTGATGAAACCTGACTTCTGCTTCGCCCGCGCCGACTTATTGTAATCCGAATGGATAAAGGTGAGGAATCTCAAAGTATCGGGTACATAGAAATTCCCGAACAAGAAGCCGCTTGTATCCAGGCCGCTTGTCATCGTGACGTTGTACGGTGCGCCGTTCGCCGGGAACGTCTGTCTCCATTTCACATCCGATGCTTCCGTTACATTGAAATTATCCGCAGGAACGTTCGTGAATGTAAAGTTCCCGCTTCCATCGGTTGTTACCGTATCGGGTGCAGTGTGTGTGCCATAAAGCACCATCTTGATGCCGGAGAGATAACTTTCACACTGGGCATCCATTATAGCATTGCTGTCTCTGTCCCAATACTTCGTGCCGCTGATTGTTCCGTACTCAAAGTTGCCGAAATCCAATCCAGAGGTGTTTGTCCCGCTGGTCACGTTCAACGTATAAGAACCTGCCGATGGAACGGTTTGATACCACCCTGATTGGACTACCTCGGTAATGTCATACGAACCTGCCATCAAACCGGAGAAGGAATAATTCCCTGAAGAATCGGTCAACATGGTGTCAACAGATTCACCCTTTGTGAGCAGAATCATCCAATCCGACATTCCGCCTTCGCCCGCATCCTTTACGGAGTCGCCGTCGAAATCGAGGAACTTCATACCGCTAATGATGCCGAGCTCAAAGTTGGCAAAATCTTTGCCCGTGAGATTCGCTCCGGAAGCAAGTACAACAGAATATGTTCCGCTTGCCGGATATGTTTGCATCCAGCCTGTCTGCAACACTTCCTTTACCGTATAGGTACCCGGAGCAAGGTTATCGAACTCATAGTCGCCGTCGCCTGAGGTTGTATCTCTTGCGACAAGCACCGTATCCGCCCATAATTCAATGACCCAGCCGTTCAACGTCGGGTCGCCCGCGGTGGTGCTATCGCCGGCGAGGTCTTCATATTTCTTACCGGAGATCGAACCGCTCTGGTAATTTCCGAAATAGTTACCTGTAGAGTCGGTACCTGATTGAACAAAAATAGAGTACGTCATATTGGGTGGAGCTGTTTGCGTCCAGCCCGGTTGCAATATTTCGCTGATAACCCATGTTCCGGTTTCTGACGCGCTGAAGGAGAATGAATAGTTTCCTTCGGCATCGGTAACCGTGGTTTTATCTGTTGCATCTTTGGTTGCTTTTATTGTCCAGCCCGGTAACCCATTCTCGGTTTCATCCCAGACTCCATTTCCATTTTCATCAAGGAATTTTGCGCCTGAAACTGAGCCGGCTTTATAGTTACCGAAGTTCACTCCATTCACGTTGTTGCCGGAAATGAAATGAACAGTATCGGGATTTACAGTTGTCTGCGTCCATCCGGCTTGCTGGATTTCAGTTACTGTATAGTCGCCGGAAGAGGTCAGAATAAATCCGTAACCGCCTTTCGCGTCTGTCAACGTCGTCTCTGATGCTGCACCACCAAGAACTATTTGCCAGTTAGCAAGTCCCGGTTCGCCTCCATCAAATACGCCGTTGCCGTTCAAGTCATTAAACTTCATCCCATAGATGCCGGTGGTCTGACGATTTCCAAAATTAATTCCGTTAACGATAGAATCGGAACTTATTGTCAGTGAATAGTTTCCGGATCCAGGAGCGGTCTGTTGCCAACCAGCCTGCTGCTGCTCAGATACAGTATAAGTCCCGCCCGGAAGACCGGTAAACGAGTAATCGCCATTAGCATCAGTGGTATCATATGTTGTTCCGCCTGATGTTAGCTCGATAACCCATCCCTCAAGGCGCGGTTCTAATTCAGACCAGGAGCCATTGCCATCGAGATCATTAAATTTCATACCGTGAATTTCCGATTGTGCAGCTACTTGATTTCCAAAGTCAATATTCGTAAACGTGCTTTCGCTCAAGCTGGAGATTGACCATGTGCCCGGAGTGGTCGGGAATGTCTGCACCCAGCTTGCTTGCTGCGTTTCACGAACCGTGTAGCTTCCGGCAGGAATTCCTGTAAATTCATAATTACCGAGAGCATCAGTCAGAGTTGTGCGTGTAGCCTCAACTACTTCAATTTCCCAGTTCGGCAATCCCGGCTCAAGTTCATCCTTTACGCCGTTGCCATTGAGGTCGTTAAACTTCATGCCGCGAATAGTGAGCCAGGTGCCCACATTCACGTCCGCTCCGCTGATATTATTCATCTCATCCCATTCATCTACGTTGAGTGTGGGATCGAGATACACATAGATCTGACGGTCGCCATCAGGTAAGCTCGGCAACGCGATATACGTGTCAACCGTATCGCTTACTCCAATCGGCAAGTCAACGAAGAAATCTCCACCCATTTGGTTGCCGGTGGTTAGCGGGTCGGCATCATAGAAACGAACGCGAACGTTAGATGCTCCTGTATTCGACGTTGGATCATTCTTAAACGTTGCCACAAGGTGAAGCATCTCTCCGACGCCTGCATAGTATGGATTCGATACAAACGATTCCACAAAGAGGTCTTTTCTCGAAGCTACGATTGTGATGTACGCGCTGTTCGTGCTGGAATCACCGTGGCTGTCATAGACTCTCAAGCCAACCTGCCCATTGTATTCGTTCGGAAATACGACTGTAGTCGTATCTGTAGATGCGTCACCGTACACGCCGTTCCCGTCTGTGTCCCAATTATATGCGACAACAGAATCGTTCGGAGCGTCGGGATCGTACGAAGTTGAGCCATCCAGGAAAATCGGCTCGCCAACTCTTCCTGCATACTGCGGCGCTCCACCCGGAGGTATTGCTACTGCCACAGGCGGATGGTTTGCAGTATCTGAAATAACTATTGTAACTGTTTCTAAATCGTATTGCACCGGATCGCCATTATCCTTCACACGAAGAGTAATCGTATATGTCCCTGTCACGGCATAGCCCGGGTTCGTTGGCGTTTGACCGGAAGCATCAGGGAAATTCCAATCTATTCCGTTCGAAGCATCCCAATCCCATAACCATTCAACAATAGATTTGCTTCCATCAAGATGATAGGAATTCGAACCGTTGATGGTGAATGGTGTATTCGGCGGTCTCGAGCTCGGAGGGTCAACAACGGCAACAGGCGGCGGAACAACCACACCTTGCGTAAGAACAAGAATACCAAATGCGCTGCTTAACGCATTCGGTCCGCCAAGCCAGTATCCGTCAGTCCACGACCCGTTAGCTTGCTGTCCCCATGTCGGGTGGGTAAGAAGATGATTGACATACTCTTGATACCAATTATGCGAGCCAATGTTCACAACACCCGTCCTGTTATCGAGTATTCTCATTCCCTTCGCCACAGCATACATTGCATAGAGATTACCGTTGAGGTGTTCCGTACTTCCGAGTCCATCGGTTGCATTGTACCAATGAGCATCTAAAAACCCTATTGCTGTATCAACTGCAGGGTATGAGGAACCTTCGCCAATGGTAGCATAGGAACCGATCCCTGCGCCTGTTTTGGCAATATTATTCCAGTAATTGACAGCAGTATAACCAAAGCCACCATCGGTTCCTTGTGAATATTCCAACCACTTTCTGAGTTCATTTTTCACAAATGGCTGGATAGGAATATTCCAGCTTTTTTCAGCCGCTTCCAGAACAAGGGCGCACCACTGCACCGCGGAGTTATCTGCCGCTCCGTAGCTTGCAGTTACCACGCTGTATTGCCAGCCTCCTCTCCCGCTAGAGGGAGCATAGTTCGTGTCACCCTGGCTGAATGCGATTTGATCTACCGCGTCAACAATAAAATTGTAGAAGCTCTGTCCTGCGTAGGGTCCAACCGTAATGATATCGGCTTGAGCAGCTGCCTGGCTTCTGTGTGCGCCAATGATGCCCAGCAATCCGACGCCGTTTTCGTACGCGCCTGAGCTAACATAAACGCCATATCCGTCTCCATCGCTATCGGGATCCCCGGCAAGCTGCATGGAAATTGGAGATTGTACAGCTAACGAAAGCGAATATTTAAGAGCGGAACGCACTCCTTCCGCGTATATATCTGAATCCCAATTGTTTGTGGGCAAGTGCCCATTCTCTTCAAATGCAAGCGTTGACATACCGGTGTGCGCTTCGTTATTCACCCAGCTTCCGTTTGCAAATTGATTGAGATACAAATACAACAGACCTTTTTCAATCGCCATATTGACGTTAATCGTCTGCGTTGCAGCAGCATATACTCGGATGGTTGATGAATCAGACTTTACTGCACCAACATCATCAATCACCGTCAATTTCATCTGCTTCGTTCCCGCTAAAGCATACGTATGGTTGCTTCCGATGTATCGCGGATCGGAGACTATACCTGAATCAATATTTCCGTCTCCATAGTCTAAATAATACGAATAGGGGGAAGTTCCGCCATCTACATTACCCCAAACTGCAAGCGCTTGTCCCGCTAACGCGTTTGCATACGCGCCGTTTGTAGAATAGCTCGGCATCGTATTCACCCTGAGCGGCGGCTGCCAGTTTCCAAAATTGATATTTGCGTACGTTGTGCCGGCAGTATTATTGATTGTGTAATTATTTCCCGGCATTGATTGTTCCCAACCGGCTTGTAGCACTTCAGCTACGTTGACATTACCATTCAAAACAGAAGCTGTAATAGAATATTCACCTAAAGCATCCGTCGTATCATACGTCGTTGTGTACCCGTCAGCAACATAGATAACCCATCCTGCGAGCGGCGGCTCGCCGAAATCTTGAACTCCATCTCCATCGGTATCAAGAAATTTCATGCCGCTAAAGGTGGAAGGAGCAAGAGGCACATAGCCAAAACTTAAAGTGTCATCAGTGCCTGTATAATTGTAATAATAATAGCCCGGATACGCAGGCTGTGACTGGTTTGCATACCCCGGAGGAACACTCCCACTGTAGTAGTTGGTATAGACATACAACGCCGCATCTACTGCGACTGTAGGAAACGTATAGAAACCGTTCGCATCTGTATAAGTAATGTTGGAATTGGCATTTCCGGAAAGGTTGACTGCATACCCGGATAGACCCGTTTCCCCTGCATCTCTCAATCCATTGCCGTTTGCATCGGCATAGATGTATCCCGAAATTGTATTCGCGAGGGTTGAGGAAGTTTGTTTCGGGGCAACGTTAGATTTTACCAAGCCTTTCGCTTTATCTTGCTCGACTTGCTGCAAGAATTTTGCCCGTTCTTCATCAGGGCTAAGCTGGGGTTTTGGTTTCGGAAGAAATCGCGCGTTAAACTCGTCAGCTTTTTGCTGCGCGGCGATTCTTTGCTGCTCATAATATTTCTGCCACGATTCTTTAGCCGTTTCGGTCGAAACGGTTGTGTTAATCGGGTTTGAGCCGTTAGGCTTATATTTGCTCAGGAGTTCCTGAGCCCTTGCCTGGAGGTCTGCAGTCTCCTGGGCAAAAACGTTTATTGTCCCTGACAACACCATTACCACACAGAACAGTATTATCAAAGAACGCTGTATCGTTCTTTCCATAAATGTAACTCCATTATGATATAAAGTAATTAATGAATTAAAAAAGTTGTAAAACTCTTATTGTAAGGCGTGCTCTAATGCAAGCACGGCATACGAGGTTGTTAGCTCTTTCTTGTTTTCCCACCACCGGTTATTCTTGTTGACCCAAAACCCTTCACCGTCTTGTATTTTGATGAGCTGCTCTATCATTTCTTTACGCCAGTTTCTTTTTTGTCCCGATGAATCGGCGATGAAATTATCTCCGAACGCGTCCAGCGCCTTCGCCATTGTCTGGTAATAATAGAACAGTCCCTGCTCTCCCATGAACGGGTTCTCCGTCACAGAAAAATTCCTCTGCGCCCATTCAACTACCGCCTTCACACGTTCATCTTCTTTCGTTAACCCCGCATAGATAAAGCTCTTTAATCCCGCGTACGACATGCTTCCATACGAAGTATAGGAACCTGCTTTGCTTTCGCTGGGACTGTAAATCAAGCCTCCATCGTCGCCTGCCCACGAGCGATCATTCGTTTTAAAATTCTGACACCGCTGGATGAAAAGTATCGCGTTATCCCAAAACAACTGAGCGTTGACCGCGACGTTGGTTTTCGTTCCTGAATATTCCTGTTCTTTGCCGCTCGCTTCTCCGACTTTCCGGTAATCTTCCGACTCTTTTAAGGCTTCAATCGCCCATTGTAAATTAGAAAGATCAGGACGTTCTTTTTCTTTATACCCTATACCGCCAAAGTATGCTTCTTCTTTCGTAACACCCGTTCCTTCATTGAACTGAAGCGAAAGTAAAAAATCGCGCGCTTTTTGTATCGCTTCGCTGTATTTTTGATTTTTTGTTTCACTCAACGCCATCAGGCAGATCGCAGTGTTGTATCCCGCGAGATCATCAATGTAAATACCGCCGCTCGGCTGCTGGCACTGAAGAATAAAATCAATCGCGCGCGCAACAGAAGCGTTTGTGTTTTCTGAATAACCCTGTGGGCTGTTTAAGAAGGCTGAAACCGCTAACGCTGTAATTGCAGGATAATGTCCCCACGAACCATCTTCCTCCTGATTTTTTTCAAACCACTTTAATGCTGATTCGATAGAGTGTTCCGCTTCCTTGCGCAGGGAAAGCTCAATGGGATCCTGGGCAGATGCAAAACTTACTCCAACAAGAAAAATGAAAAGAACTCTAGATATAAATGCTACCATACAATAAATTGACTATAAGACCATAGGAAAAATTCTTACTCGAAGCGACAACACCTGAATTTGCAAATATTTTTTGTAATTGTCAAACAAGAAATAGAGTACCGTTTGCTTTCCGTCTATCAGCTAAATAATTGCCAATAATCGCAATTATTACGTTATCTTTCTTTGACAGTGGTCTGCTAACATACTATCAAAAAGTCAAATAAAATGTAATTTCTATCACATAAGCTCTGTTTTTTCATTTTCGCAAACGAGCTTAAAGATATATTCTCATAATATCGTATCACGACTACACCTGGCATCACTAACCCTTGCAAATTTGTCACTTTTCATTCAGATGAGAGTTCAGCTATCCTTATAAATGAATTATCAAGCTAACAATAACATTCCTGCCGGGCGAATAAACACCGGAGCCGTGAAGTTTATATAATTTATCCAATATATTTTCAAAAGTGATATTCGCATTGATATGTTCGGATATATCATACCCGCCTCGTAGGTTAAATGTTACATACCCCGGCGTTCCGTTGGGGCCAATTCTCGCATCTTTTATGTCTGATGTAGCAAGCCGTGTCTGGTTCGCAGCTAAGAGATTATAATATTCAAGCCAGTATGCTTCACCGGTATATGTTACGCCGATAATTCCTCGAAACGGGGGAATCCTCGAAAGAGGCTCGTTGTCTGTAAGATTACCGCCTAATGTCCAGCTAACGTCCGTGCGCAATTTGAGTAAAGGAGAAGCCTGATAATAGCTGCTGAAATTAATCCCTTGAATGTTCGCGTTTCCAACGTTAAATCTCTGATAAACGGGAATACCCTGGTATAAATCACTCCCGTTATATGTTCCCGGCTTTGGGACAATGAGATCGTTGTATGTTGAATAATAATAGAACAGAGAACCGCCAACGGTTTCTTCACGGAATTTTATTCCTGCTTCATAGTTGATGCTACGCTCAGGATTAAGATTGGGACTTGGAACATCGAAGCGTGCTCCCGCGCCGGAACCCGATTTACCAAACACTGCAATATCATCCAGATTGGGAGCGCGAAATCCTTCCGCTATGCCTGCGACAAGATTTAATCTTTCATCAAGCAGACGGTATGCTGCGTTAAGACTAAACGTCACATCGCTCGGCGTGCTGATAGTCTCGCCAAATGGCTGATCCAGCGTTCCCTTGAACCGGAACGCGCTGTATCGTAATCCTGCAACGATAAATAATGGACGAAAATCAATTTGATCCTGAACGAACGCTCCAAAGGTTTGGTATGTTGCCCCGTCGGGAAATTGCGGTTTCGCACTACCCGTTGTTTGAAGATTGAAATTTGTCGTGTCCCTTGTGCTGCTCACATTATCAAAGTAAAATTCAAAACCGTAGGTGAGCAAGTTTTCGGAATTAAGAATGGAATGAAGCTCTACATTCGCGCCCAGCGTCGTTACTTCATCAAGGTCGCGTGTTTCAAGATACTGCTTCGACATCGAAATAATTTCTCTTCCCTCTCGCTGTCTGTTATACGATAGCGTTGTCTTGATATTATGGATAAACGACAATTCCGGCGCCCCCTGATAGGAGAAATAGGCAAGTTCATTCCGTTGAGGATTGTACATGTACTTTTTGTCGTTTCCTCCCACTATCCGATCGGTGCGTGGAACGTCGTTCAGCTCCGTTAACTGATATGAAAGCGTCAGCCGTTGGCGTGAGTCAAGGGCGTAATCGAGCCGTGCATTACCGTCATAACCCGAATAGCCGGTCGGATGTTGGTAGCCATTGCCCGCGCTCAAATCGTTGAATTTCTGGTATCCGCCGCCGATAAGATAATTAAAGTTTCCGCTTCCCCCCTGGTAATCAAAATGTTGAATGACGCTTTTATCGGCTGTCGCTACCGTTGTCATCGAACGCAATCCCGAAAGAGAAACATTTCGTAAATCACGCGTAATCAGATTAATGGTTCCCCCCAGAGCGTCGCTTCCATACAGAACAGAACCGGGACCTTCGACAACCTCTACCCGTTCTATCAAGGATGGGTTGACGGTATTCAGGTACTGGTTTGGACCAAACCGAAACGTGGAATTATTCAACCGTATTCCATCCACTAAAATCAGCACCTGGTTGCCGATGAGTCCGCGAATGACAGGAGCTCCTCCACCATAATTCGTTTTTTGAATAAGAATAGAGGGAGATTCAGCGAGAGCGTCGGGCGTAAAACGAATATTCCTATCTTCCAGTTCTTTTCTTTCAACAACGACCACCTCGCGTGGAACATCAAACATTTCTTTTTCAGTTCGCGTCGCAGTAATAATCATTTGGTGCATCGGGTAAATCTTGTCCGAATCGGGAACTGAAACCTGTGAAGAACCGGACGTAGTAGTTCCTTTGCTCTCTCCCGTCCCACCATCTCGAGAAAATGCGCTACTTGCCGGTAATTGTGATGCCACCAGCCACAAGAAGCTAAAAATGATAGCTGAATAACGTTGCTTCATTTGATATCCCTAATTATGATACGGCTTTTCCAAGCGCGTTTTCCCCTGAGTGCAACCTAAAACTGAACCTCAACCCCTGCCCGGAGCATTCGTTCTGCAGCAGGGTAAAGATATTGTTTCCCGTAGAGAATATAGCCGGTTGAGGCATAGTTCTGGTTAAGAAGATTATTCGCTTCCACATAAACGTGCAGCGGTGAAAAGGCATAGCCTATTTTCGCGCTCAGAGGATTATACCCCGGAAGCTCTTCGGTATTATCATCGTCTAAATACATTCCACTAAGAATATTAAGGACAACGCTTGCAGTTACTCCTTGCTCGGACTGATAAGAAACTCCCAGAGCGGCTGTATGCCGGGGGATTCCCTTGAGAAAATTTCCGTCATATTGTCCGGCGGCAAATGTCACATTGTTCCAGGTATAATTGATAAACCCGGAAAGACTCTTCATCCAATAAATTTTCAACCCTCCTTCAAGTCCGCGGTGACGGCTTTCTAAAATATTCTGGTATCGAAATGTTGCCAGATCAAAATCTATTTCATCCTCTATATCAAGCCAGTAGGCGGAAAGCAAAAATTCTGCAAATACATTCGACGAGAGAATCATCTTGCTATACGTACCGACTTCATAGCTTGCGCTTCGCTGAGGTTTTAAATCCATGTTTGAAAACGGCGCGGCGGGGAACATCATAAACATCGGTCCTCCGCCAAAATCAACAAATCCACCTGCATCAATAGGGCGCTGGTCGGAAAGTTGGTCAATGGTGGGAGCCTTGAACGAGCGATTCGCAGTGGCATAGACATTCCCTGAGTAGTTTTCGCCATCGGCAAACCGATAATTCAACCCGATTTTGGGGCTAAATGCCGAGCTATTCGATTGCATCGTTGTTTCGGGTAGTTCTCCTTCATACTTGTTTTGAATATAATCGAATCGCCCTCCAACTGTCATCACTAATCGCTCTGTAAATCGCATTTCGTCGGATACATATAACGCATACATGCCTCTTGTCGCTTCGCCCACGGTGAGCGCATTGTTCGAAATGCCAAAATTCTGTTGTTGATAATCCTCCTCAAGTCCGCCGAACACGCTATGATACAGCGAACGCGCAAAGCTCTGAGAACCCTCAAATCCTATGATTAACCTATTCGCTGTTGGACCGGCAGAGAACGTTGTAGAATATTTTGATGATAATCCGATTTCATTTGTGGCAATATCCCGTTCTTTCGTATCCCCAAACAGTGTGTCGGTTTGACGGAACTCAAAGGTTGAGGGATCAGTTACCCAGATCGCTGTGTTGCTAAAGGTTCGGACAGAAGCTGCCGTTTTGTTATGATAGAATAGTTGCGCGCTCAACTCGGAATTCTCAGCCAGCTTCTGCAAGTATTCAAGCTGAACCTGATTGCGTCGCTCATCCCGGTTGTCAGCCTTGTAAAAAGCACTGGACCCCTTTGAATCGGCATCAAATTGCTGTTTTGAAAGAGGACCCGGATCATCTGCAAGAGTCCACTGGCTTAACGTTGAGAACTTTAAGGACGATTGTTCTCCTACAGAAAATAATATATCACCTCCAAAGGTCGTCCCTTGCCATGCGCTGTGCGCCCGTGACCCATGAGTTCTCTCATTAGAAAAATAAAACTGGTAGGGTAGAGTAGATACGATGCCCCTTTTTCTTATTCCTGCGCTGTAGCTATCGAAACTACCCCCTTGAAGAAAGAGGTTTGTTTGGCTCATTACTCCCTTGCTGGTTATGATGTTGATAATTCCTCCCAGCGCAGCATCGCCATAAAGTGGCGATGAGGCTCCACGCGCAACTTCAATGCTGGAAATAGCACTCACCGGAACAAAGCTCCAGTTTACCAGACCGTTCTCGACATCGTTAATCTTTATACCGTCAACAAGAACAAGAAAATATTCTGCTTCTCCTCCGCCGTAAAAACCTCTTGTTCCTAC
>SCUC01000180.1 GCA_004322375.1 Bacteroidota bacterium | reverse complement strand
ACGGGTTCGATGAATGAGGTGCTGAGCGAGAAGACCAAAAATGAATTTTTGGAGAAGAATTCGACAAAGTAAAAAAATCTCAATAATATCATGCAAACATTGGTTGATTTTAGAAAAAAATGGGAGGTAATATTTTGGGAACTAAAGGAAAATCATGTTAGTTGAGATTTTTCTCAATCGTATTACGGTGATGTTAAAAGGCTACAGTGAAACTCTCTTACCTTATAGTATGAAAATCGGTTTTTTGATTCTCGTCGCATTTCTCATAATCTCTTGCAACAGGCAACATCAAAGCCAGCCTTCAACATCAGCTAAGCCGGCAACACAGAATGCCCGAATAGCTTCCATCCGTTTAATTTTACCCGCTTCATTAGAACGGAGGAGAACCGAATTGCAAAATTACTTTGACGCAGCTACCAGAAACATTCAAAATTTTTCAAGTATTTATGAGTGGGGAGATTTAGCAAAGGAAGAATTTATGGATAGCGTCATGTTCTTTGACGATAAGCATCAATTCAACATAGCATTGCTAACACTTGCAGAGGCAGACACAACGATGAAATTAGCCGATACGTATTGTGCCGCGTTGGAAAAGAAAACGTTAGTTGCAATGACACCTGAATTTTACTCAAAAGTATTTCCCGAGGGAATCGAAGAACATTCATTTGAAAAATTACTGACGCATGAAATTGCTCATAGGCTACACGTAAGAATACTCAAGGGGGATGAAGAAGCGATGGGACCCATCTGGTTTTATGAGGGCTTTGCCATGTTTGCCGCCGATCAACTTTCAAAATCAAATATTGTTCTCAGTAATGGGGAGATGATAAAACTCATGAATGAAGCTGAAAGAGGCAGCTACTCGAAATACAATTATATTTTTAGATATTTCGTGAAAGCAATCCCTTTGAAGGAGTTGCTCGCAAAAGCGAAGAATAACAATTTTAATGAAGAATTAATTGCACAGTTACATTGATTTTGTGAAGGGACCGTTATGGAAAAACTGGCACTTCAACGCAATATCGTATTCAAAATAGCGTGCACCAATCAAGACTTTACCGATGGACAAACTTTGTTCCAGCAATACGCGAATTCACTCGATGTTGATTTATGCTTTCAAGATTTTCCGAACGAATTAAAAACAATTGATAAGCAATACAACAAACCCGGGGGAGCATTAGTGATCGCTTTCCACGATACCAGTGCCGTCGGCTGCGTTGGCATAAGGAAATATGATAACGACACCGCCGAACTGAAACGAATGTTTGTTCAGCCGGAATATAGGGGACATCATCTAGGACAACAATTGCTGGAATTCACTCTTTCCGTCGCCAGGGAATTGAACTATAAAAAAATTCGACTAGATACATTGCCAACGATGAAACAGGCACAACAACTTTACCGTTCATTCGGATTCTACGAAATCTCTCCTTACCGTTTCAATCCAGTGAACGGGACAGTGTTCATGGAAAAAGAATTGTAAAAGAACATTGAGAAATTCATTTCGAGTTATCAATCTTTAGAAACAACACTCCCTTCTCTTCAGAATCACCATGCACCTTACCCAAACCCTCTATCTCTCCACCCGCGCTGAGTGGAGAACCTGGCTGCGCAAGCATCACAAAACTGAGAAAGAAATTTGGCTTGTCTATTACAACAAGCAATCCGGAAAGAGGCGCATCCCATACAACGATGCCGTGGAGGAAGCGCTCTGCTTCGGGTGGATTGACAGCACACAAAAAAAGATTGATGCGGACAGCTTCGCGCAACGGTTCACACCCCGGAAGCCAAAAAGTCCCTGGTCTGAGCTCAACAAGGAGCGGGCAAAGAAACTTATAGCAACTAAGAAGATGACGAAAGCCGGCTTCGCCGCGCTTGGCAACGCGCTCGAACAACCATTTACATTTCCACCGGACATTTTGAAAACGATTAAGGCAGATAAAGCAACATGGAAATATTTCCGGCAATTCCCCGAAAGCTATCAACGCATCCGAATTTCTTTCATTGCCGGGGCAAGAAAACGTCCGGAAGTATTTAAGAAACGGCTTTCGTATTTTATTAAGATGACTGCACAAAATAAAACTTTCGGGATCACGGATTTAACAGATTACACTGATTACACAGAGAAAAAAAGTAATTGCAGTAAAACTATTTCTTTTTAGGCTAATTTGCCATAGAACCTTAGGAGGAATAGTTATGAAATACTTATTTTGTGCGCTATTTTATTGCTATTCATACCGTAATCTCCTATATTCGACCTATCAAAAATTTACCTTTTTCATTCATTCATGGAGCATTTATGGGTCATGTTCTTACTAGTTCATCAGGCGTGAGAAGGGAATTGCAAGATTCCGGTTCTCAACAATTAATACTTCGACGTGGAGTCAAAAGTATTTCATTTCTGCTTTTTCTCATCTTCTTTATTTCACTTTACTTATTACCTGAGCAAGCTAGTGCAGGTGGATATCGCACAGCGAAATATGCCGATTGGGTTAACTCTGTTGATGTTAAAGGAAAGCAAGCTGTTGTAAAGCGGAAAAACGATAAAGTTTTTTTCAAACTCACACTCACAGTAGCGAGCAACAGCAATATTCTTTTACTTGATTTTGGCATGAACGCTACTGGCGCCATTACGCGCGGAGTTGCAAAAACAGAAACGTTGGCAACGTTCAATGGCAAGAAATTAAAAGACACATTAACAACGGTAGTAGCTGATGAGATAATCCAAATAGACGGCATAGGGTACATGGGCAAAAAGATGAAGCTCAAGTACCAATGGGGAAAAGCAAAACCTGTAACGCTCAAGCTCGATACCGATTACAT
Organism: Bacteroidota bacterium; assembly: GCA_004322375.1. Taxonomy (GTDB): domain Bacteria; phylum Bacteroidota; class Ignavibacteria; order UBA10030; family SZUA-254; genus FW602-bin19. Next base: position 3,641 of record SCUC01000180.1, on the reverse strand, counting down.
GGATAATCATGTAGGACTGCCGATGCCGACGCTCCATAATGTCGGTGAAGAATTATTCCCGAAAGGCTTCGGACAAACCGCGCCGACCTATTTTGCCAACGGTCTTATTGTTGGAGTTCCACAAGGAACGAAAGGCGCAAATTCCGTCATCCACAAAAATTATATGGACGTTCTGAAATCGTTATCGAAAAAAGTGAAGTCCGGCATTCTCACTCATACCAACGGACCTCGCTGTTTAGATTCACTCGGTAAGAAGCTGTTTGATAAGCAGCAAAAATCGCTACCACCGGATAAATTTAATAACAAGCTGTTTGCCGAGGCGTTGACATTAAAATTAAATATCGCGGCGAGCGCGACAGAGAAATTCCCGATTGGATTCGGCGAGCAGGAATACAGCAACACAGGAAGCGTTTTCCATCATAAGCTGGTATCTGAAATTTCCGCCTACGCGGACACCATTATTTCGTGCATAACGCCGACTACCATTGGCGCGGTTACATTAAGCGAATTGTATGATTTACTGGTATTTATCAATTCATCTTACGCACCGACTCCTTACACTGTTGATACGATTAGTTTTGCCTCGAAAACAAAGTTGACTGCTCTCCTCGCCTCAAGCGAAGCCGTAATGCTGCAGCCTTCAGGCACCGCCCCAAAAGTGTTTAACGGTGATGAGCAATTCGACAATCAACCAAAAGAATTTGCTTTACAGCAGAATTATCCCAATCCGTTCAACCCTGCCACAAAATTGTCATTTGTCATTGGTCATTCGTCACTGGTTTCGCTAAAGGTATTTAACCTCTTAGGGCAAGAAATATCAACCTTAATTGACCGGGAACAATATGAAAGCGGCGAGTACGACGTTTCCTTTGACGCTTCGTCTCTGACAAGCGGCATTTATTTCTATAAGATTACTGCCGAATCTGTTGATGAGAACGGAGCTGCAAGAATCTTTTCCGATATGAAGAGAATGACGTTAATCAAGTAAAAAATTATCATTTAAAAAGTAAAAAGCCGTCCTGCTTTAGCACAAAGCTGGACGGCTTTTTTGTCGACGAAGTTTAGCAGCCCACGACTTAATCCGCTTCTGGCGGAGTGGGCTACTATAAATTTACTTCACTTCTTTCAACGCGCGTTCTGTCGCTTCTAACATAGCCTCTGCGCCAACGGGTGCGCCGGTTGCGGTTTTCATCCAGAGGTCGGGCGCGATACTGCCTGATTTTGTCATGCGCTCGAACTCGCTTCCGATGCTTCCCGCTTTTTTCATCTGTTCTTCTATTTGATGCGCAATTAAATGCCCGATTGGGTAATCGGGGAGATAGAGAAACGAATGAATCATGTGGGAATAAATTCCGAGAAGCGTTACGTCTTTTTTGTTGAACACCGGCGCGTAAAATTTATTCCAGATATCTTTCGAGATTTGTATGGTTGCTGCTTTTAGCTCGGCGGGTGTTCCGTTGGGATGCTCGTACATCCAGTGCCAGACTGCCATATCAACCAGCGCGACGCCGGAGATTTCGTACGTTCCCCAGAAATCGTTAAGAGTTTTCAACGCTTCCGATTTCGCATCGGGGGCTGTCAATCCGAGCAGCTCAAGGTCATGTCCCTGGAACACAAACGCGAGCGCTTCCGTAAATGCCGTGTTCGGAACTCCTGCCACCAGAGTGTGGTCAATGTTGTTTAAGGAAAATGTTTGCTCGACGTTATGTCCCATCTCGTGAACGGCGATATTATATCCTTTGTAGTTCATTCCTGTTTTTTCAACGCGCGTTCTGAGGTGAGTTTTTTCCGACCTCATCCCTGCGCTCATGGCATGACCTGAACCGCGCGCGGGGTCAACAATAATATTATCGGCAAGATATTGAGCTTTCTCGCCCGTGAATCCTAACTTTGTCAAGAGGTTCGGCATATCGGCTTTGTACGCTTCTGCAGTTGGATATTTTTTCGCGACGATTGCATCAAGCTCCTCGGGAGAATATTTTCCCTGCGGCTTGAATCCGTTGTACCAAATATCGAACGGCTCAAGCGAACGGTTCAATCGTTTCTTGATGAGCTTGGCGACATCCTTTACTAAAGGAGAAGAGAGTACCTGCTCAAGCATCGCCTTCATTCTTGCTTCAGGAATTTCGCGGTTAAGCTCGAACCTGCGCGCAATTAACGTAGGGGTTGTCGGTGAATAGGGGTCTGCTTTTTTCGAGGCGAGAAACGTGTTCAGCAATGTCGCGTAACGCGTGTCCGGCTCAGGAGCGTTAGTGACTTTCATATCAGGGGGCGCGGGAGAATCGGCATCATTCACTGCGGCGGGTGTAACTTCGTTGGTGAACGGATTCCAGTCAACATAAGGGTTATTGACGACAACTTCCGGGATGGTCTGGTCAACAATTCGCTCCATTACTTTCTGTATCATGCGCTGCTTGGCAAGCCCGACTTTTTCGACAGAGTAATTCGACTTGATTTCGTCTCGAAGATTCCAGTGCGAAAGCAGCCGCATCTTCGCGGGGAACAACCTCTCCCCTTTCTCATTGAGAAGATGGTGCATCCAGATGTTGTACTCGGCGATGTACCTGTCCGCTTCTGCGCTGGCTTTGGCAATCGCGAGGTTCACGTCGGATGGAACGCGGGTAGAGAATCGCTGCGCTAACCGCACTTCCGCCCATTGGCGGCGAGACCATGTTTCGCCTTTTGTCAGACGTTCATCAAGCGTTGTGAGAGGAAAATTTAACAGCACCGTAAATGCCAGCTTGTTCTCGAAGAAGTCATCGGCAAGATGCGCGGAGACATCGTACGCGGCAAATGTTTCATCGAACGGGTAAATCGTTCCAAGCTCTAGGTCGGCTTGCTGGCGGAATTCTCTCCCGATTTCGGTGAGATGCCCGTTAAGCTGTTCCAGTAAATACTCGAAACGGTTAAACATCGCATCTAAGGTTGTCTGGTCGCCTGCGAAATTTGTGCGAACGAATTCTTCATACGTTGCCGCGTCTCCATCCTCCGCACGCCAGAGGCTCGCGGTTTGGTTAAGCCCTCGCTGAATACGTTCGCGTTGGCTATCGCCATATTTTTGGACGAGTTCCTTCTCCAATGTTGCTTTGGAAGCGTTCATCCATGAGAGATCTTGCGGTTGAGCATTTGTTGATTGTGTGCTGAACATAAGCATTATGCAAAGTATTGTATAAAGGTAAATAAATTTCATCTGTCTATTCCTAAGAAGTGGGGATTGAGTTGTTGCAGTACATTGTGCGGGTGGTAATGTAACGGGAAAAGGAGAGAATAGCAAAATTGGTGAGGGGTTTGTACGTGCGACTCACTTCTGCTTATAGAATTCGCAATATCCCGACAGACCATCAAGCATAATAAGTTGAAGTGAGTCGCACATAGTTTGACCGCCGTTGTAGCTTGTGGTGAATTTATTGAAATTACTTCATCAACAATAGTTTTTTGGTTTCTGAGCAATGTTCCTATGACTATCAAACGCCCCGCCAACATACATATCGCCGTTCTTCGCGCGCATGACCGTATGCACCCTGCCGTTAAAGCTGTTGCAAACGCTCGACCACTTTCTTCCATCCCACCTTGCAAGATGATACGTTGTGGAGTCGCCTGCCTTTTCAAAATCTCCGCCGACAAGCAGCGTATCTCCGCCT
>SCUC01000022.1 GCA_004322375.1 Bacteroidota bacterium | reverse complement strand
GTTGGGAAGCCTCGCGTATATGCCGCATAATGTGAATTATCTTCAAACTGCGGTTCAGTGGGTCGGGAAGCTGTTGTTTCTCAATGCCGAATGGGGCTGGATGCTGCTCCATTTTTTGCTGGGTGGAATTTTCATGTACTTTACGGGAAGAACGTTATTCCCCGGAGCTTTGGGTCAATTACCATCGTTGTTGGGAGCGATAACCTTCATGTTGAATCCTTTTTTCATCGGGCTTGCTGAAGTAGGGCATGGCTCGAAGCTCATGGCATTAAGCTATGTGCCGTTGTTGTTTCTCCTTACGCATCTACTGTTTCAACGAAAAGATATTGTGAGCCTTGGACTGCTCGCTATTACTATCGGAACGACGTTGTTGACCAATCACGTGCAGATGGTCTTTTATGGATTCATGGTTATCGGAACATATACGTTGTGGGAGGTTGTTACGGAGATGAAGCGCCAGCCGAAAGGCGCATTAATGAAAGGAGTATTATTTGCCGCAGCGTTACTCCTTGGATTTGCAATTTCAGCTTACGTATATGTTTCAGTCCAGGAATACACGCCGTATTCCATCCGGGGCGCCGGTGGTGGTGGGACTGGTGGTACCGGGGGCTTAGACTACGATTACGCGACCAACTGGTCGTTCCATCCATTTGAGATATTAACATATTTCATCCCGGCGTTTTTTGGCTACGAAAATCCATATTACTGGGGCTGGAAACCATTTACGAACAGCACAGTCTATATCGGTCTTGTCCCATTGTTTCTTGGGATTATTGCGCTTTTTTATAAGCGCAATCGCGTTACTATGTACCTTGCATTTTTCTCGTTATTCGTGATGGTGTTATCTTGGGGGAAGCATCTCCCCATTCTGTATGATTTGATGTTTAATTATTTCCCGTTTTTTAACAAGTTCCGCGTTCCCGATATGATTCTGCATTTGATTCCGTTTACGTTCGGAATCCTCGCGCTCTTTGGGTATAACGCGCTCATGGAATTGCAAGAGAAAACGTTTGAAGAGCGAAGGAAGAAGCTCTTCAAAGTATTAAGAATTGTCGTGATTGCTCTGGGAGCGGGGTTGGTCATCGGATTTGTCGCGAAGGATGGAATCAACAGCTTTCTTTCGGATTTTATGTTTAAGCGTGATGATGACCTCTCTGAATTACAACGCCAGTACGGCGAGCAAGCGAGACAGATACTGCCACAGCTCTATGGTATGCGTTTCGATATGCTCTGGGAAGGATACATCAAGTTTGCAATTTTAAGTAGCGCAATCCTGGGGTTAATGATGGCATTTTTGAAGAATAAAATTAAACCCACAATGCTTACCCTGGGATTATTCGTACTGCTCGGTATTGACCTTATCATTTTAGACACAAAGTATATTAACCCAAGACCCGGAGGAGCGTTAAAAGAACGTTTTGAGCCTGATGCAACAGTGCAATTTTTGTTGAATGACAAAAGTCAGTTCCGCGTATATCAGGTCGGAGGGTTTATGGATAATACGTACATCTACCATAACATCAACCTCATTGGAGGATATAGCCCCGCCAAAATAAAAATCTATCAGGAGATGATTGATTCCATCGGGTTGCACCCGCCCCGCTTCCCGTTGAATATGAATATTGTAAGCATGTTGAATGCAAAGTATCTTGTCGTGCCGGGAAGATTGCCTCAGGATGACGGACTTACGATAGTCTATGCAGACCAGCAGAAAGGATTGCTTACATATCAGAACAATAACGTTCTGCCCCGCGCCTGGTTTGTTGCCGATGTTACTGTTACGGGCAATAAAACTGAGCTCTTCAACATTCTCCGTTCGCCGACATTTAATCCCCGGACTCTCGCCGTGCTTGAAAAAGAGCCGAACCCAATGCCTGTCCGTTCCGACTCTACTTCGATTACTCCTGTTGAATATAAATCGAGAGAAATTATGTATAACGCTTTCTCATCGCAAACCTCTCTCCTTGTCTTCAGCGAAGTTTACTATCCCGCAGGATGGAAAGCATACATAGATGGACAAGAGACTGAAATTTTTAAGACCAATTTTGTTCTTCGTTCCATCGTTGTTCCCGCAGGCAATCATAAAATTGAAATGAAGTTCGACCCGCCGCTCTATCAGGTCGGATACGATATTACGTTAGCGGGCTGGGGAATTTCTGTGTTATTAG
>SCUC01000179.1 GCA_004322375.1 Bacteroidota bacterium | reverse complement strand
TCTCATGCCCATTTAAAAATACAATCCATACCAGATAGCATTCGGAGAAACCTGTACCGCTGGCATCGGCATGTGAAAATGATTTAACACTTCGCCTGCAATCTTAAAAAACGGAATATCCTGCGGAAGAATTTTTGTCATATCTAAATCAAAGGCAACAAACCAAACTCTATATGGAGAACTGGATGTTCCCACAATATCGCGAGCGCCATATCCAATAGCAAGGGAAAGAAAATCGGGAAGTATTGTGTCAATCGGTTTCGGAAGAATTGTATTAAATCGCGTTGATAGCCAAAATGTTTGTCCCTCGTAATCATCCATAACGAGATGTTGTTGCCCTTGAAAACCTGCCCCTCCCGGTCGGTTTAGCAAGTCCGACGGGTGATAGCTGAATTTTAGCTCTACGGTATTCAGTACCGGAAAATGTCTTCGTGCGACGGGCCAAAAAGCGCCGGCAACATCCACGGCAAAATCTACCCTGTCAAATCCCCATGTCGAGAATCCGTCTTCAACTTCAAGAAATGTTTGGAAGAGCAGGCTTCCTCCAGCGCCATACCACCAGGCTTGTTCCTCAGGGATATTCGCCCACTCTAACGATCTCGAAATAACATACGTCATACCCGCTGCGCCATGAAAATGACCTATTTTGTCAACGCCAAGACTATAACCCAAATCCTCCTGGAAATGAAACGATGTGCGATTATCCTTCCACCATCCGTTCTGCTGGTAAATATGAATGGTCGCCATCCCTCCCAATAGCGCGCCGCCAACGATTGAAAGTTTTGTGTAATCTATTTCTTCTTTCGATGGCATAATCGTTGTGTCCAATGGCTCCCCAAGCAGGTTATTATGAGAATCTCTCCAGAAACTTGTCGGTGTCATTCCCGCGAACGCGGGAATCCAATCATCTTCAACACTATCTGAATACTTACTCTCCCGGTTACGATCATACGGACTTTGATAGGTCAACGTAGAATTGAACGAAAATCCTCCCATCTGTCCATAACAATCTGTGCCAGATATGAACAACGAGAAAAATAAAACCGCTTTTATAAAGTTTTGCAGAACCTTGGTGTCGTCATTCTGAATGGAGCGAAGCGAAGTGAAGAATCTCCTAACCACAATAAATGAAGATGTTTCGTCCGCCGCGGCGGGCTCAACATGACCGCGTATAGGTTTTTCAAAGTCTTCTTGAAAAAGGAAAGGCATTGACAAGGCTTTAGCGTATCAAGCTAAAATTTTCTGTTTGAAATACTCCAACGTTTTTTGCAGCCCCTCCTTACGAGGAATCTTTGGTTCCCATTGTAATTCCGCTTTGGCTTTCGTAATATCGGGCTGCCTAATTTTTGGATCATCCTGCGGTAGTTCCTTGTATATTATGTTACTGGCACTCCTCGCCAGCGTTATGATTTCTTCTGCAAGTTGATGAACAGGTATCTCATCCGGATTTCCTATGTTCACCGGCTCGTTCGCATCGGAAAGTAAAAGCCTAAAAATTCCATCAATCAAATCATCAACATAACAGACGCTTCGTGTCTGGCTTCCATCTCCAAAAACTGTTACCGGCTCATTGCGCAATGCTTGCGACATGAAGGCGGGAATCGCGCGCCCATCATCCACCCTCATGCGAGGTCCGTATGTGTTGAAGATTCTTGCAATGCGCGTTTCAACCCCGTGATAGCGATGATATGCCATTGTCATCGCCTCCGCAAACCGCTTGGCTTCATCATACACACCGCGAAAACCTATGGGATTAACATTCCCCCAATACGATTCAGCTTGCGGATGCTCCAGGGGGTCTCCGTACACTTCTGAAGTGGAAGCAAGAAGAAACGTCGCGTTCTTCGCTTTTGCCAAACCAAGAGCCTTATGTGTTCCTAAGGAACCGACTTTCAATGTTTGAATTGGCAGCTTGAGATAATCTATCGGGCTGGCGGGAGAAGCAAAATGCAACACATGGTGAACGGGCCCTTCGATGAAAATATAATTCGTTACGTCATGCTTAAAAAAGCGGAATTCCGCCTTGCCTAAAAGATGGGCAATGTTTGCCGTATCACCTGTGATGAGATTATCTATACAAATGACATGATATCCTTCATTCAATAATCGGTCGCAAAGATGCGAGCCGAGAAATCCCGCTCCACCGGTAACAACGCTAACTATCTTTGATGTGTTCATCTTGCCGGAACTCGCCCGATGCTATAATAGATAAAGCCCAGATCTTTCAACACTGACGGGTCATAGATATTCCTTCCATCGAAAATGACCTTTTCTTTCATTAACGATTTCATACGCGCGAAATCCGGTCGCCGGAATTCATTCCATTCGGTTACAACCACAAGAGCGTGCGCGCCTGTCAAAGAATCATAATTATTCTTAAAATACTTTACCGACGTTCCAAGGATAGCTTTTGCTGTTTCAAGAGCGACAGGGTCATGAACATAAATAATCGCGCCATGTTTTTTTAGCTCATGGATAATTGCAAGCGAAGGAGCTTCCCGAATATCGTCCGTATTCGGCTTGAACGATAATCCCCAGATGGCGATTTTCTTTCCCTTGAGTTTCCCCTGAAAGTGCTTGATAATTTTCGATGCGAATCGTTTTCTCTGGTTTTTGTTGACCTCCTGAACTTCTTTGAGAATTTTGAAATCGTAGTCGTGTTCTGTTGCTATTTTTACGAGCGCTGAAACATCTTTCGGAAAGCACGAGCCGCCGTAACCCACTCCCGAAAATAAAAACTGTGAGCCGACTCGCGGGTCAGTCCCGATTCCTTTTCGCACCATGTCAACATCCGCCCCGACCTGTTCGCATAAATTTGCAATCTCATTCATGAACGATATTTTTGTCGCGAGAAACGAGTTTGCCGCATATTTCGTCATTTCCGCGCTCCGTTCATCCATCACGATAATCGGATTGCCGGTTCGGACAAAGGGCGCGAACAAATCTTGCATGATTTTAATAGCACGGGGGCTTCGCGAACCTACGACGATTCTATCCGGTTTCATGAAATCGTTGACAGCGTTTCCTTCTTTCAGGAATTCGGGGTTGGAGACAACGTCAAATTCATAATCAGTTTCCCGCTTAATCACCTCGCTCACCCGGTCTGCAGTCCCGACCGGCACCGTGCTTTTATCAACAATAACTTTGTAGCCATTGATATGCCTGCCGATTTCCTTCGCAGCTTCAAGAACGTGCTTGAGATCAGCCGAGCCATCTTCCGATTGTGGTGTCGGTAGGGCGAGGAATATTACATCGGTTTTTTTCACCGCATCCGCGATGCTCGTCGTGAACGTAAGTCGTTTCTCCGATACATTTTTTTTCAAATACTCCTCAAGCCCAAGCTCAAAAATTGTGCTTTTCCCTTTTTGGAGCCTTCGTACTTTTTTAACGTCTATATCAACACAGATAACGTCGTTGCCGCTTTCAGCCAAGCACGTTCCCGCTACAAGCCCGACGTATCCTGTTCCAATAACACTTATTTTCATGTTTGATAGTTATTATTTATTGAAGTTACTCTAAAAATAAATTTGTTGTTGAAGAGATTGATATCGATACCATCACTAAACAAGATGCTTTCAAAAAAAGTCAACTTGAATTATTGAACTGATGTAACGCATCTCCAGAATTTATGAAAAAAATTACTCCCGCGTTGCCGTGAACGACAACGCTATGTTATTCAAGTCCCCTCAAGGGGACTGTTTTGACTTGTAGTCGGATTTATCCGACTTGCATTCAGTAGCATCGTCGTTTACGGCGATGCGGAAATAGTTGGTGCGTAACTCCAGTTATTTAAAAAACTCCTTCACCTTCTCCGCAACATACTCCACCTGCTCATCAGTCATTTCAGCATACAATGGAAGAGAAATGCACTCATCCGCGGCCGCTTCTGTTTGAGGGAAATTTCCTCTCTTGTATCCTAAATGAAAGTATGCTTTTTGCTCGTGAAGTCCGCGGGAATAATGGAGCGCTGTAGAAATTCCTTGTTCCTTCAAGAAATTTTGTAGCTCGTCTCTTCTCTTCGTTCTGATGACATATAAATGATAGACGTGGTACGATTTCGGAGATTCAAAGGGCAAGACAATATCGCCTACACCCCAAAGCAATTGATTATACATCGTAGCGATTTGTCGCCTTCGTTCTGTCCATCGTTGAAGATACTTCAGCTTCACCCCAAGGACTGCCCCCTGAATTCCATCCATGCGGTAATTATGCCCGATCATTTCGTGATTATATTTGCTCACCTGCCCGTGATCGCGCATCTGGCGCATCCTTAAAGCGAGATTGTCATCATTGGTGATGATTGCTCCTGCTTCGCCAAACGCGCCGAGATTCTTCACAGGATAAAAGCTAAAGCCCGCCGCAGTTCCATACTCGCCTACGAACTTACCGTTATATTGAGCAAGATGCGCTTGCGCCGCGTCTTCAATAACAATGAAGTGATGGCTTCTCGCTATTTCCATGATTGCCTCCATCTGAGCCGCCTGCCCATAAAGATGAACCGGCATCAACGCTTTCGTTTTAGGTGTGATTGCCTTTTCTATTGCATCAACGTTCATCGTATATGTTTGTGGCTCAATATCTACAAACACGGGCTTTGCGCCAAGCAACGAAATAACTTCTGCTGTAGCAATAAATGTGTAAGGGACTGTTATCACTTCATCTCCCGGCGAGATTCTCGATGCCCACAACGGGAGATGCAATGCATCCGTTCCTGAGCCGACTGCGACACAGTGTTTCACATTGTGCGCTTTCGCAAAAGCCGCCTCGAACTCAGAAACAGCTTTGCCAAGAATAAAGGAAGAAGAATTAATAACGGAATGCATTGCCTCATCAAGCTCTGCTTTCAGCGCGGAATGTTGGGCTTTTAAATCTACTATAGGAACATTCATAAATTGCGGATTGTGAAATTACAAATAATTTCGTTCTGCGTTTGAATCACGCCTCACATCTTGCGGAGGGGCAGGGATTCTGCGCCTATAGCGCATCAGCCTCTGGCTGAGAACCCTATGTCCTCTCCTTCATTATTATTCTTTTTTCGCGGAGGGGCAGGGATTCTGCGCCTGTGGCGCATCAGCCTCTGGCTGAGAACCCTATGTCCT
>SCUC01000178.1 GCA_004322375.1 Bacteroidota bacterium | reverse complement strand
AATTTCGTTTTCACGACTCTAACTCATCCCCCTTCCCCTTCTCTTGCAAGAGAAGGGGGATTGAGGGGGTTGAGTTAGAGTCGTGAAAACGAAATTCATACATGTTAGATTTAGTTCGTGCGTAACATCAGTAAGTAAGATGAATGGAGTAGAGTCCTAAGTGGAGTTTTAAGTCTCAAGTTTCAGATCTCAGTTTTAGAGATTCACAGTTTACGTTTCAGGTTAGCTCAAGGGTAATAAAATAAAAACTCCGATGCAGAGCAAACTACATCGGAGGAAATTATTACATCATCGGGATATTATTTAGAGAAACTATCAACAGCTTTCTTCACAGTAGGAAAGATCTCGAAAACGTTTGAGAGTCGTGTAATAACGAATAGGTTCTCAATTTTCTTCGATGCGCCTGCAATCTTCAGATGTCCGCCTACGTTTCTGATTGTTGCATGCGAAGCCATTAACATACCCAGCCCTGAGCTGTTCATGTTCTTTACCCCTTTAAGGTCGAGAATAAAATTCTTGACCTTCTTTTCCACCAATCCGTGAACGGCTTCCTTTAACGCAGAAGCATCGGGACCGCCCAGAATGCTCCCTTCAAGTTTAATGATAGTTATTTCGTTTGTTTCACTGAGCGATAGGTTCATAAACAGTTTTATCCTTCATCACCGACTTTGTCTTTTTACCAAGTTTCATATTTGTATAATCTAAAACGATAGCGCTGGCAATGTAAATAGAAGAATACGTTCCCGTAATAATGCCGAAGGTCATTGCAAAACCAAAACCCCTATTCACTTCGCCGCCAAAGAGGAACAAAATTACAGTTACGATAAACACCGTGCCCGACGTGATAATTGTACGGCTAAGGGTTTGGTTTAAGCTCTTGTTCATAATTTCGCCTAAGCTCAACGTCCTGTAGATTTTCTGATTTTCCCTGATACGGTCGAAAATAACGACCGTGTCATTTACGGAAAGACCGACAAGCGTAAGAAACGCGGCAATCATATTCTGGTCTATCTCAAAGTTTGTGAGAGGCGTTAAGCCGTCGAGAAGAGATATAATTCCTAGCGTTATCAAAACATCGTGGAACAAGGCAACCACGGCTCCGATTCCGTAGATGAATTTGAAACGGAAACCAACATACACCATGATAGCGATGAGGGAGACAACAATCGCGTAAAACGCGTCCCGTCGCAACTCTGCGCCGACTTTAGGACCGATTTTTGTTTCTTCTAAAACCGTCGGGTTCTTATCCGGGAATGTTTTCAGCAATTCCGTTTTCATCTTATCGGCAATAAGAGTGCCGACATCTTGAGATTCAGTCCTGACGAGAACCTTGAGGGGGTCGCCATACGTTTTTATTTCAAGCTTTTGAAAACCGGCATTTTCCATCGAAGAGCGGACTTGACCAATATCGGGTTCAGAGCTGAATTGAACGATAAGCTCTGTTCCACCAACAAAGTCAATCCCGTAATCTATCCCCTTAAAGACGAGAGAAATCATGCCGATAAGAATTACAATTAAGGAAATAGTGTACCACTGTTTCCTCTTACCCATAAAATCAATATGTGTTTCTTTGAAAAGTCTCATGAACGAATACTACCTGAATTGATTAACCGAAATTGATAACTTTACCACGCTCCAACATAATGTTGAAAAGAACGTGCGTGCCAATAATTGCCGTGAACATACTTAGTACAATGCCGATCATAAGGGTTAAGGCAAACCCCTGAACCGGACCGGAACCGAATTGATACAGCACGACGCCGGTGATGAATGTCGTTAGGTTAGAATCGAAGATTGCTGTAAATGCTTTTTCATAGCCGGTGTCAATCGCGGCAGAAAGTGTTTTTCCTACTTTCGCTTCTTCCCGGATGCGCTCAAAGATAAGCACGTTGGCATCAACGGCAACTGCCATTGTTAAAATAATCCCTGCAATGCCCGGCAAGGTGAGCGTGCCTTGAAATCCGGCAAGCACGGCAAGCATAAAGAGCATATTCAAGAAAAGCGCGATGTCTGCAACTGTTCCTCCCACCCGATAATAAAATATCATGAAGACGATTGTAAGAGCTAATGCGAGGACAGATGACCAAACGCCTTTTTTAATTGAATCTTCACCTAACGAAGGTCCGACTGACGTTTGTTGAATAATATCTACAGGTGCGGGAAGAGCGCCAGCCTTCAAAACAATCTCGAGGAGTTTTGCTTCTTCCACGTTTTCCATTCCTTCGATTTGAGAATTGCCGCCGGTAATCTTTGACCTGACATTAGGAGCGGAAAAACATGCGTTATCCAGAATAATGGCAATTTGCTTGTTGACATTTGCGCCTGTGATACGCGCCCATTCGCGAGCGCCCTCAGTATTCATTGTCATGTTAACGACCGGCGTGTTGAAGTTCGGGTCAATTGTCGCGCGTGCTTCCGTAATGACACCGCCTGTAAGCTCGGCTTCTTTCTTCACGGAATAGAGCGCGAAGAATTTCTTCCCTTCAGCGGTAAAGGCAGGCTTAGCAGACCAGACAAAACTGACGCCAGAGGGTACCAGCCGTTTGATTTCCGGTTTATCTAAAATGCGGATCACTTTCTGCTTGTCTTCTTCAATCGTGTACAGCTGACCGCTCCAGCCCTGGTTCGGTTGCTGCATCGGGTTAGCAATCGCAAAGAAAGGATGTTCTTTTTTCAACTCTTCCGGAGTCTTTTCGCCCTCGTCGGTGAGAGCAGTTAAGGAAGTGTCGGCAGGTTTTGTCGTATCTTTACTTGCGATAGTTGCAGCAGTATCTTGTGATGCTGCTGATGTATCGTTCTTTGCCGCTCGTAACGTTGTATCGGCAAGCAAGGAATCTGGAATCGGTTTTCCTGCAAGATAGGTATCAATAGATTGATAAACCTTTGACATAATTTCGGGATCACTGAGCAGCTTAAACTCAAGCAAAGCAGTTCCCTGCAAAAGCTGGCGAACCTCAGATTCTCTACTGACGCCCGGCAGCTCTACAATAATTCTTCTGCCGCCTTGTTTTTGAATTGATGGTTCAGAAACGCCGTATTGGTCAACGCGGTTGCGCACAATTTCGATCGCCCGGTCAACGGCATTCTCTGTCTCGGTTCTTAGCCTTGAGAAAATTTCATCGTCCGATTCACGAATGTTTCCGAAGTATCTTGCAGCGCGCAATTGTTTCTGCTGGAATTTGCGCTGTAAAATATCAACAACCGGTTCATCTGAAGTCTGAGACTCAGTCCGAACCTCGTTCAGGACGCCATTAAATTGGTCA
>SCUC01000177.1 GCA_004322375.1 Bacteroidota bacterium | reverse complement strand
CATACTTCATAGCAACCCAATTTTCCGATTTACTATGGCCCCCTCTGCTTTTGCTTGGAGTTGAAAAAGTAGAAATCGATCCGGGAAACACGGCATTTACTCCGTTAAATTTTATTTCGTACCCCTTTTCGCACAGTTTGTTAACATCTGTGTTATGGGCGGTGCTATTCTCGGCTGTTTATTATTTCGTTAAGAAGGAAAAACGAGGCACGCTTATACTGTTCTTCGCAGTTTTAAGTCATTGGATATTAGATGTATTTACTCATCGTCCCGATATGCCGCTAACGCCAGGTGAAACAACATTTCTCGGATTCGGATTGTGGAATTCTGTTACAAGTACAATTATAGTGGAAGGATTACTTTTTGCTGGATGTGTCGCTCTGTACGCTCGTTCAACAAAGGCTAAAACCAAAAAAGGAACATTCGCCTTGTGGGGCTTGGTAGGATTTCTTGTCTTAATTTATGTGATGAATCTTTTAGGACCGCCTCCACCAAATGCTACCGCTATTGCATGGACAGGATTGAGCATGTGGTTGCTTGTGGCGTGGGGGTATTGGATTAATAAAACCCGATATGAGATATGAGAGGCGGGATATGAGCGAAAGAGAACTCCGAGTTCTTTACTTTCAAAATACCTATCACTTAAACGATAATAAGTTTTATAAGAAATAGAACTCGGAGTTCTGCCTAAAATTTACAACCCAAAATCTAAATTCTAAAATCTAAAATTTTTCTACTTCCACGCCCCTCCAAACGCATCTCTCTTAATAAACTTTCCGCGCCCTGCTTTGCCGTTCCATTTGCCGTTATCTACAACCACTTCGCCGCGCGATAGCACGGTTTCCGCATTTCCTTTAATCTTGAATCCTTCAAACATCGAATAATCCACGCGCATGTGGTGCGTGCTTGCGGAAATAGTATGCTCCGTATTCGGGTTCCAGATGACAATATCCGCGTCGCTGCCAAGCGCGATTGTGCCTTTGCGCGGGTACATCCCGAACATCTTCGCGGGTGTTGTTGAGGTAATTTCTACCCAGCGATTGAGAGAAATTCGTTTTTGATTCACTCCGTGATGAAACAAAAGCTGTAAGCGGTTTTCAACGCCCGGTCCTCCATTGGGGATTTTTGCGAAGCTTTCACGGCCAAGCTCTTTCTGCTCCTTGAAGCAGAACGGACAGTGGTCTGTGGAGACAACCTGCAAGGTATTTTTTCTAATTCCTTTCCAAAGCTCATCCTGATGCCATTTTTCACGCAGTGGCGGAGTGAATACGTATTTTGCTCCTTCAAAATTCGGTCTGTCCAAATCTTCAATGGAGAGCAACAAATACTGAGGACATGTTTCTGCAAACACAGGTAATCCGCGGTCGCGCGCTTCGGCAACCTTTTCCAACGCATCCGCGGATGAAAGATGAACAATATACACAGGTGCGCCTGCCATCTGCGCTAATGCAATGGCACGGTTTACCGCCTCGCCCTCTGCTGTTGTCGGTCGCGTGAGAGCGTGGTAAATAGGAGCAGTTTTTCCCTCGGCAATCGCTTTCTGGACAAACAAATCAATCACGCCGCCATTCTCCGCATGCATGCAAACGAGCGCTCCGTTTTCGGCAGTTTTCTTCATTGCACGGTAAATAGTCGCGTCATCAACCATCAGCACGCCGGGGTATGCCATAAACAGCTTAAAGCTTGTTAACCCTTCGCGCACCATCTCGTTCATATCTTCGATATGGGCTTCAGGCAAATCTGTTACGATCATGTGAAGACCATAATCAACTGTCGCTTTCTCGCCCTTCTTCCACCAGATATCAAGCGCTTCTCGAATTTTTTGTCCTTTTGTCTGGATGGCGAAATCTATCAGCGAGGTCGTTCCTCCAAACGCGGCAGCGCGTGTTCCGGTTTCAAAATCATCGCTCGATGTTGTGCCGCCAAACGGCATATCCATGTGCGTATGAACGTCAATTCCGCCGGGGATAACGTACTTTCCTTTCGCATCAATAACCTTATCGGCTTTCACAGAAAGCGCGGCTCCGATTGCGGTGATTTTTTCATTCTCGATAAGAACATCCGCCGTATAATCCTGCTCGGCAGTAATGATGCGTCCATTTTGTATGAGCGTTGACATGACCTGTCCTTTACAAAGAGATAAATAATTTGTACAATATTAAACTTTACAAAACGTTTCAGGCTTCACGCTTCAAGCAGTATTGTCCTGAAACTCTACGAGCCGTAGGCATGAAACCTGAAGTGTGAGACTTTTTTTACATCCACGGTTCGTCGGCAGTAGGTCCGTAAATCGAAGGAACCTTTCCGCCAACAAGACGAAGATAGACCGACATTTGTCCGCGATGATGAACATGGTCCATCACCATCATCCATAATAAATCACCTTTGCGCATTTTTCCCATCTGACCGGGCGCTGTAAAGAAATCCATCATGGCATTAAAGCCGTCATCGGACATGGTTCGTACGCGGTCGTTGCTGGCTTTAAATGAGGATTCTAAACCAGCAATAATGGCGTCCATCGTCTCCGGAATCTGTGGCGGGGCGCCCAGTTGGTCCATTTCTATCTTACCATTGATAATCATGTTAAGAAATCCTTCTTCAGAAGCAAACACCCACGCCAGCTCTTTTACTGACCTCGATTTTTCATGCGGTCGGTAATCGAGACGGTGCGTCGGAACCGCCTTGAGCACTCTTACTGTTGTTTGAAGCTCCATCTCACGCGTTTGAAGCCACATTTCTCGTTCTGAATTAGCCATACTGGTACCCTTTAAATAAATAATGATAGTGAATTAGTAATTGGTTATTTGTTAGTAGATAATAATCTGTTTTTGTGTACAAATTCTATAGCCCCAACATCATATCTTTTTTCATTTTTAATTTTGCATTTTGCATTGATTAATGTATTTCAATCCCATGCTTTGCCTGAAACTGCCTTAACGCTTCCCATGTCAATGGCTGCGGAAGTATTTTCATAAGCTGGTTCCATGTCATCGCTTCTTTGCCGTCATCAAGCCGCACCATCGAGATGCAATTATCAACCGGGCAAACAATGAAGCAGAGCGCGCAGCCGACGCAATCGTTTGCGCGAACACGCGGCTGACCTGTACCATTCATCGGAATCATGTCAATGCACTGATGCGCCGATTCGTCGCAGGCAATATAGCACAAGTTACAATGAATACATTTCTCCTCGTTGATTTGCGCTACTGTTTTCGCCAACAGGTTCAAATTCCCGAAATCCGCAATGCACTTGAGCGACTTTCCCCTGAAATCCTCAATAGTTTTATATCCTTTTTCATCCATCCAGTTGGAAAGCCCTTCCGTCAAATCATTAATGATTCGGAAGCCGTAGTGCATCACGGCTGTGCAAACTTGAACGCTCGTCGCTCCAAGCAATATAAACTCTGCTGCATCTTTCCATGTTGAAACGCCGCCAATACCGGAGATAGGTAAATTCACCTCAGGGTCAGTGGCTACTTGAGAAATCATATTCAATGCGATCGGTTTCACTGCAGGACCTGCTAATCCGCCGTGTCCGCCTCTTCCATCAACGGAAGGTCGTAATTCTAAATTGTCCAAATTAACAGCCATGATGCTGTTGATGGTATTGATGAGAGAAATGCCATGGGCTTTTCCTTTTTTCGCCGCACGCGCCGGAAACCGTATATCGGAAATGTTAGGCGTTAGCTTCACAAGAACGGGAATGGTTGAGACTTCCGTAACCCACTCGGTAATCATCGCGCAGTATTCCGGCACCTGCCCGACTGCGGCGCCCATCCCACGCTCGCTCATGCCGTGAGGACAGCCGTAATTGAGCTCGATGCCGTCTGCCCCCGTATCAATCGCGCGTTTCACTATATCGTGCCATGTTTCGCGTTTTGATTCAACCATCAGGGAAACAATGACGGCTCTATCGGGCCACAGCTTTTTCGTTTCTGTGATTTCCCTCAAGTTGACTTCAATGGGTCTATCGCTAATCAGCTCGATGTTGTTCAGCGCGGCGATTTTCTGCCCGTTGTAATCAATCGCTCCATAACGATTAAAGACGTTCATCACCGGCTCGCCGATGGTTTTCCACACCGCTCCACCCCAGCCCTGCTCAAATGCTTTGCACACCTGATAAGCGGAGTTGGATGGCGGAGCAGAAGCCAGCCAGAACGGATTTGGGGATTTTATTCCTGCACAGTTGATTGAGAGATTTGCCATAGAATGTTCCTTTGATACATACCTAACTACATTGTTAGTAAAAGATAAACAACATTATCGTTTTTTCGCGCCGTTTATTCTTCGCCACTTCATATCCTCTCCTGTCGGTTGAAAATCAGCGGTGGTGTTGCAAGTTTCGCAGATGTAGTGCGCTTCTTGTTGGTTTTTTCCTTTCGGTTTCCCCCGAAATGATAACTTTAGTTCTGTTTTATCTGTCGGGCAAAATGCAGCTTTATTTCTCCTAAATGATTCAATAATGACGCGTTCCTGGTCTTTCGTCCATCGTTT
>SCUC01000176.1 GCA_004322375.1 Bacteroidota bacterium | reverse complement strand
GTGTGCTCTTCCGATCTTTTGATTTTTACCATCCATAACAAACACCCGGAGTTCGCTGAGCAGTTTGTGATTGGCGGGACAGAGGAGACTACGACGGGAGTTCACAGGCTGCGCGCGATGGCGGCTGATGGCGCGTTGAAATATCCGGTGATTGCCGTGAATGACGCGGAAACGAAATGGGATTTTGACAACGTCTATGGGACGGGTCAATCAACGTTGGACGGAATTCTCCGTGCGACGAGCATTTTATTAGCCGGAAAAAATGTTGTAGTAGCGGGCTACGGACATTGCGGACGAGGGGTTGCAATGCGCGCGAAAGGGCTTGGCGCAAACGTTATCGTTACGGAAGTGAAGCCGACTGCCGCGCTCAAAGCGACGCTCGATGGAATGCGAGTGATGACAATGGATGAAGCAGCAAAGGTTGGGGACGTTTTTGTTACTGCCACGGGCGTGAAAGATATAATCGTCGCGAGACATTTCAAGAAGATGAAACAGGGAGCGATTGTATGTAACACGGGTCATTATGATTGCGAAGTGAACCTTGTTGATTTGAAGGGTTTATCGAAAGGAATAAACGACGTGCGCCCCAATAACGAGGAATACGTTATGCAGAACGGGCGGAGCATTTATGTTCTTGCGAAGGGTCGCCTTGTCAATCTGGCGGCGGCAGAAGGACATCCATCAGAGGTAATGGATATGTCGTTTGCGAACCAATTTATGTCGCAATTGCGACTTGTGGAAGCCGATAAACAGGGCAAAAAGCTGGAGAATAAAGTGTATGATATTTCTGCCGAACAAGACCAGGAGATTGCAGGGGTGAAGCTGGCGACGATGGGATTGAAGATTGACAAGCTCACTGCAGAGCAAAAGAAATATATGGATGATTATTCAGCGGGAACGTGACCTTCGAAATGAGATGCAGGATATGGGATATGCGTGGGCTGATGTAACGTTACAAAATGGATAAATTATTGAATGTAGTTAAGGCGATCTGAAAGGGTCGCCTTTTTTATGCTGCAGTGAGAGGACCGGAAGCGACTAATTTTTTCTCTCATACCATTTAAGACTTTTTCAGGAGCAATTTTACTTGATGGCTTTTCTATCTTGATGAGAGCAAAAAATGGTCTCAGTCATGGGATAGTTCATGACCTCAGATAATTTTATTTATCAACAAGTACAGTAAATCCCTGTTCCCTAAAATGCTCATCAAAACAAAAAAACTTTTTTAATGCCCATTCGTTGCATTATTTCAAAACTTGTACAATCAACAAGACTTAATTTACGTCGCGAGAAGTTGAGAACAGAACTGATAGCTTTCTCGTGTGTTATATTGTCAATCCAAATAACTTGAAGAAGGGGATAGATATCTTCTTGAAATGCTCGAACTGATTCTAGTCCAAGACGATGCTGCGCCAATGCGATTGTTTCAACAAGCACATAATTTGAGGTAATTAAATTTTCATCAGAAGCGATGAGGTCATGCCAAATTTTCTTTGCTGTAGGTTGAAACTCATCGTCTTCATCTAATACAGCAAGAAATCCCGAAGTATCAATAAATACCATTGTTATTGTAAGCTCTCAACCAGATATTCATCGTGGTGAGCGGCAAGATCGTGTATGCCTGATTTAAAGCGACCTGCGACCGATAGAGCGCGCTCTTTCATCTTGGAATCTATCTTTGTAGCTTTTTTCCTAAGAAGGCGCTCAAGTTCCTGCTGAATGATTTCAGATGGAGAGATGTGCCGTTCCGAAGCCAAATTTTCGAGTGCGCTCATTTGCTCATCAGTAAGTTCTATTAGTGTTTGAGTCATGATGCGATTCATTAGTTTTCTATCATAATGATACCATTTTCTTTCCCAATAATCAAATTTGTCTCGCTTCTCATCCCGTCAATCAACAGTAATCACTACAGACCGTACTTCAAAATACACCATAACACTCTAATGCCATCCTTCCATGTGATTTTCTTTCCTTGTGAGTAGTCGCGGCCGCTGTAGGAGACGCCGACTTCGTAAATGCGGCATCTCAGCTTGGCAACTTTGGCGGTGAACTCCGGGTCGAATCCAAACCGTGGTTCTTGAAGAGTGAATTTACGAAGAACTTCAGTGCGAATCATTTTGTAGCAGGTTTCCATGTCGCTGAGATTGAGGTTGGTTACCATGTTGATGAACAGGGTAAGAAATTTGTTTCCCATATAGTGCCAGAAATAGAGGACGCGGTGTTCCTCGCTTCCAACAAAACGGGAGCCGAACACAACATCAGCCCTGCCATCGAGGATTGGTTTGAGGAGCTTGTGATAATCCTCCGGGTCATATTCAAGGTCGGCATCCTGCACAACAACAATATCTCCCTCTACAGCAATAGTTCCGGTTTTATATGCAGCGCCTTTTCCTTGATTGTGCGGGTGATACAGGAATTTAATTCCATCGGGTTTTTGGCGCTCGTACTCTTGCAAAATCTCTCTTGTGCCATCGGTGGATGTATCGTCAACAAGGATGATTTCTTTCGGATAGTCAACTGCCTGAACACGGCGAATGAGTTCCATTATTGTTGCACGTTCATTATAGACGGGGATGATAACGGATAGTTTCATTGATGATTTCTCCATAGACGATTGAATCATGGGTTAATTTTCTTATAAATTTTAGCTGCGATTTGAGGGAGATTTTTCTTTTCTAAGATTGCCGCGATGAATTGTAACGTCTCCGGATTTTCGGGAGAATAGCCTAAAGCCCTTTCCGCTTCATCTAACGCTTCTTCGGGAAGCTCAATGGAAAGGTAGAGCCGGGCAAGACGCATGTGGAAATTGGTGAGGTTTACATTGGTATTAGTAGCGGAAATAGAATCTGAAATGTTGATAATACTCAAATATGTTTGCACCAAGGGATTGTAGCGATCGAGGGATTGCAAACGCGCTGCATAGTTTTTTGCTGTTGAAAGGTCGTTCAGTTGAATTGCGTAGTGCATTCCCCAGAGCAGACCGTTGAAATACAGAGAGTCTGATATCAGGAGTTCCTCCATAATTGAACAAGCTTTTCTCCGATATCCCATTTTCCAATATTCAGTTGCCGCCTCTGCCATTTGTATGCTTCTCTGCTCCGGTGAAGTGAGCTGTTTAGCCATTGTTAACGCGTTAAGAGCTTGCATAAGTTTTTGCGCGGGGAAGATATACATACCAATTTCGGAAGGCAACGCCGTCAGTATTCGGTAATATTCCTGCGCATGTTCTTGCTTTTCTTGCAAGGCAGAACAAACCAGATTGTTATAAATAACATCGGGGCGTTTGGGCGCCAGAGCAAGGGCTTGAGCGATAAGGTAGCTTGCGCTATCGTATTGTTCTTCACCGAACAAAATCTGCGCTTGCAACAGGTGACTGCTGACACCTTCAGAATAGTTTGGCAATATTTTTCTAAGCGAAGGATGTTGCAAGAGGGAGTGAACCTTAAACAGGTGCAGACTGCCTGCGCTGTATGCGTGCTCAAACCAGAACTTCCGGGAAGAATTATCCTGCGCGTCGAAAACGGTCGCATCGTCATACCAGGCAGGGGAGAGTAAGTATTCTACCTGGAAGTCGCGCAGCATCATTTCAAACTTAGGCGTTTCAATAGAGGGGTGCATCTCAAGCACTTTACGTTCATTCCCTACAACAATTGCGAGGTCTTTTACGGGACTTGCAATAATGCAATCGGCGGGCGTGTTTTGCTGAATCCAAGCGCCGATAGTTTTCCAGGGCATTGGAGGCGATTGGTTTATCCGAATATTTGAGCGAATAATTTCTGAAAGTGCAATGATGTTAGGAGTAAGCACCAGAAGAAGAACTGCAAAGCCAAGTGTTTTCTGCTTTGTGAGAAATTTCTCTAGAATTTTCATCCCCGATAAATTTTTCAGACCAATTAAACAAAAGAGAATGTAGAAAGGCGTTATTGGCAGAACGTACCGTACATCGTTAAAGGGGAAAAGGAAGAGAATGAGCAAGTAGAAAATGCTAAAGTAAATCAACACGTTAGACGCGGAGGATCCCGGGATCTGAGGAGCAGAGGGGAAATTCGATGCAAGAGGTTGGGCGGCGCGAAGTAAAGAAACGATTCCACGGAGAGATGTAAAAGAAACTAATACAATAACAAAATATTTACCCCATGAGAGAATTTGCTGCAGCACTACATACACAGATGATGAGTTTCCTATAAGACTTTGAAGCTGACTCGTAACAAAGGTCGGGTAGAACGCCATTCCGAACAGATATTCAGCGTAGGATTTGAAGTTGTGCCAGAGCCTGACGGGGATTTCTACCAGCAATGAGGTTTCCGTTGACGTGATGACGTTTTCAAAAATCCAGGGCATATTTCCCGTTTGCGAAAAGGGAGTTTTTTCGACAAGGAGATGGTTACGAATGTTCCAGATGCCGAGTATCAACAAGACAGAGAGTGAAATAACTATCGCTTGGTTCCATTTTTTCTGCAACACAAAAAACAAAACGTAGGTGAAGAGCAACGCGAAACCGATTTCGCGAAGCATTATGGCGCAGATGGTTGTAACAACCAAGATAATAAAATGAACGTTTTGTTTTGAGGCATTTTGTTGGAAACGAATGAAATAATATATGGAGACTAATAAAACAGCAACAAAAGGAATATCGGAGAGAACTTCGGTTGAATAAATTGTAAGCAGTGGATTTAAAGCGAAGAAGAGCGTTCCGAACAGGGCAAAAGATTTTTCAACAAAGAAATTTAGAAGAGAATAGAAAAAAAATA
>SCUC01000175.1 GCA_004322375.1 Bacteroidota bacterium | reverse complement strand
GTACAACGTTTGTTGGAAATCTTGATACCACCGCTCAAAAGGATAATCGTAAATCATTCCATAAAAAAAACCGATAATTCCTGCTACACCATAAATAGTAAATATTACTAATATTTCTTTGTGAAAAAAGGAGACCTCAATCTCTTTCCGAGTAAATAATGATAACGATAAAAAAATAAATATTGTCGCGCTGAGCCAGTCAAGAACTTTTAATCCTAGAAAACGAACATTATAAATCGTTGGAAATTCCACGTTGTGCCCCAGGAAACGAAGTTGAATATCATCATGATAAACAACAAAAAATATAGTGACAAGAAAAACACAAAACGAGATTACCTCAACAACCTCCGACAGTAATTTCCTTCTCTGAGCTTCCTTGATTAACTGTAACTCCATGCTATTCTTCTTTAACAAAACACCTCTTCACTATCTGTACTTTCTCCAACAATTCAGGGGAATTGTGCAGATTGGAAAAATACTCACGTATCATGATGGTTACCATTGATATGAACATGCTGACAATAGCTCCAATAAAAACAATCAGCCGCTTACTCGGTTTAAATGGCGTTTCCGCTTGACGCGCGTTATCTAAAATTAGTATTGCGGGAACATTCTTTTGCTCATCTATTTTAGCTTGTTCATAAACCGGAGTTAGGTACTCAAATATTTTTTGTTGAATGTAAAACTCTCGATATAAGCGCATGGATTCAATGCCTGCCTCCGGCATAGGAGAAATTCTTTTATCAAGTTCACTCAACTCTATTTTAAGTTGTCTAAGATTTTCATTATCAGGCATTACACTTCTTTCAAGTATTCCGATTTGAATTTCTTTTTTTACTTTTGAGACATAGAGTTCCGCAATCTGAGCCAAATTTGAATTCGATTGGTCAGGACTAAAAAAAATATTGCTCTGTTGTTGAAACTCTTTTAGTTTTTCTTCACTGACTCGCAACGCATTCTTATTCTCTTCTAATCGCTTTTCAATAAATTCTTTATTACTTTTTGCCTCTTGAGTGGCAAACTGAATACTCATCGTATTTAAAATTTCAACAAAATAATTTGCAATATCTGCTGCTCGTTTAGAATCAGTGTCTATTACTTCTATTGTTATATTATCATCATCTTGTAATTCAAAAAGCGTGTTATCACGCAGCTTACTTATGGCTTTCTCAAGGGACTTATCTTCTATTCCATAGGCAGCTATTAAATTAAATTTATTAATAACCGACTCCGCTGCAGTCCTACTTTTTAGAATTGCCAAATAATTATAGGTACCTAAATTTTGTGATGCACTGCTAAATCTCGGCAATCCGGGAATAGATTTAAGCACAGATGAAGCTAAACCTCCTGCGCTTAATAACCCTTGGTCTTTAGGGGGTAATACCGACGCGGTTGATTTATACCATTTCGGTAATAAAAAACTGATAATAATGGCCAAACTTGTCAGGAGCAAAAAATTTATGATTAAAAGCTTTCGCCATCTCAGTATAAGGATAATATAATCCCAAATATTTACGCTTGAGGTATTATTGTCTACAGCGTTGTATTTTTTATTAAACTCTTTCTCACCATTCATTCCCACATCTTTCCTCATTTCGACACACTCACGATTAATGCGGCTAGTCCTAAAAACACGCTCAACACGCTTGCTACCTGACTGCCGACTGTGGCATAATATGCGAAATCCCGTTCCGGTATTTTGGGAATCCAGATGTAATCCCCCTCTTCGATTGTCGTTTCATCGGGAGCAAGCCATTGCTTTGTTTTTGATTTGATAATTTTAACGTCTTCTTCCCGGGCGCGCTCCGTATAGCCGCCAGCTTTTGAAATATAATATTGAATCCCGTTTCCTTTCACATAGGGGATATGTCCGGGGGAAACAACTTGACCGAATACGTATATCGTTTGCCGTTTCGATGGAATATTCACCTCATCCTCGGATTGGAGAATGACGTCTTGTGCGCTGTCCGCTTGCGCGAACAGCATTTCAAAATCCACGTTTACAATTTCCCGTTTCAACCGAAGTTCCGTCTCAAGGAAATAGTCCGAGCTATCCTCAACAGAAGCGCCCCCGCGCAAGCTTAGCAATCGTTCCGTCTCAAGCTCTGTTTTTTTTACGGAGCGGCGAATGAGCTCCGAAGATTTCAGCGACGCAAATTCCGTAAAGCCGCCGGCTTGCTTGATAACCTGCGATAATCGCGTTTGATTTTTTGTTATCGGATAATATCCCGGATACAACACTTCACCCTGGATAAATACTCTGTAATCTTCACGTAAATCTGTTTTTGTTTTTACAATGATTCTATCTCCCGGCTCTAGGAGAATATCTTCTCCCATGCCGGTCAGCACGTTTTCAAGATTTATGATTGATGTTGTTAAGTGTGAACCATCTTCATTCAATCTCGAAAATTCAGCGGAATCCGTCCGGGCAAGACGCGTAAACCCGTACGCGATTTTTATCGCATCCGATAATTTATCTCCGGCAACAAGCTCATACCTTCCGGGAACGTTCACTTCCCCGTAAATACCAAAAACATTCTTAGCGCGATTTTTTCGAGGCACGATAATAATATCCCCTTCGCGCAGATACGGATTAAACTTATCCTCCTTGGTGGCGAAAAACTTTGTCAGGTCAATTCTATCCTCAGAGCCGTTTTTATGCTTCAGCACAATATTTCGCGTTGACATATCTTCTTCGATAACGTCTAACTCAGCCTGGATCTGTGTTCGCGATAGCTTATTTGCCTCCTCAATTACCCTGTTCGCGCGGTCAACAGAAGTGAACGTGTATAATCCCGGATTGAGAACTACTCCTGTTACGCTCACAACGATTGAACGCGGTTGAATTAACGTCACGCTAATCTCGTTCGCCTTATATTTTTGACGGATAGCAGAGATTATTTTCTTCTTCGCCTCATCAAGTGTCATGTCGGATACGCTCACTTCAGCGACAGTCGGAATAATCAAAGTCCCTTCCGGCGTAACCGTGAGAAGAAAATTCACCGGCGGGCTCATCCAGATATTAACCGAAATGCCGTCGGAAGGTCCGACAAAATATTTAAGGGGGTCAACCGTTGATTCCAGCGCGACGCCCGATGGCTGCATGATGTTCAACGACTTCAATCCTTCTGCTTTCTTCTGCACTTCATCCAGTTCATTCTGCTGGCTTTGAGAACGCAGAGGGGTAGTGCTGAACAAGAGATAACACAATGCAAAAATTACTAATGAAACTCCTGTGCGTAAACGATGTTCTACTCTCTTCAAATTATCTTCCCTCATACATTGTACGATAATACTCTTTATATTCCCCGCTCATGACTCTTCTCCACCATTGTTCATTCTGCAAATACCACTCTATTGTTTTGCGGATTCCGACTTCAAACGTTACTGATGGTGACCAGCCTAATTCGTTCTGTATTTTTGTTGCATCAATCGCATAACGCCTGTCATGCCCCGGGCGGTCTTTGACGTATGTGATCAAGCTTTCAGGTTTTCCAAGCTCTTTCAATAAGAGCTTCACAATGCTAATGTTTGCCCACTCATTATTCCCTCCGATATTATAAATTTCACCGATGTTCCCCTTGTGAAGCACAACGTCAATGGCGCGGCAGTGATCGTTTACATACAACCAATCCCTGATGTTCATTCCATCTCCATACACCGGCAAGGGCTTGCCCTCCACCGCGTTCGCAATCATAAGAGGTATCAGCTTCTCCGGAAATTGATAGGGACCATAATTATTTGAGCATCGCGTTATGATCACCGGAACTCCGAACGTATGCTGGTACGCAAGCGCCAGCAAATCTGCGGAAGTTTTGGTCGCCGCATACGGACTATTCGGATGGAGCGGCGTCGTTTCCAAAAACTTCCCGTCGGCGCCAAGCGAGCCATACACTTCATCCGTTGAAACTTGTATAAATTTTTTTATTCCTGTCTGACGCGCGATATCGAGAAGAGCTCCGGTTCCGGCAACATTCGTTTGAACGAAAACCGATGGACCCAGGATGCTTCTATCAACATGTGATTCTGCGGCAAAATTAATGATGGTATCTACACCGTGTGTGTTGACTGTCGCTTGTATATCTTCAGCGTTGCAGATGTCCCCCTTGACAAATGTATAATGAGGATGTTTTTCAATTCCTCTTAGATTTTCAAGGTTGCCGGCGTATGTTAGCTTATCAAAATTAACAATGGAATAGTCCGGGTGGCTTTCCAGCATATAACGAACAAAATTGCTGCCGATAAATCCACAGCCCCCGGTAACTAATAGAGTCATTCGCTTGTAATGTTATGAAAAATGAATGGTTTAGCGTATTTATTTTAGTGTAATGCTTAATCTACGAAAACCTAAGCCTAAAATCAATTCTGCGGCTGGATCTGGTTGATTAAAATATAGGATATTAATAATTAGCTTTTTATTAACAAGTATTTTACGGAGTTCGTTCTCTCATTGGTAAGATTTTGTACTTTTACTCCACCCCGTCATTCCACCACTCCATTACTCAACTACTCAACTACTCAATCACTCATCTACTCGCAACCATCATTTTGTCTTTCATCTCTTAAAAAGTTACATTTCCACGTTTAACTAATTCACTTCCACTTATGTCATTATTGAAACAATCGTATGAGATTCCGAACCATTACTTTTGCCATTCTCATCATCTTCGTTCTCACTTCCGTTCTTCTTTATTCACTCCCCTCAAACACCGATAAAACCAAAAAAGAGACCTTCACGCAGGATAGCATAAAAAGCGAAACCTTAGGCGGACTGAAGCTCCGTTCGATCGGTCCTGCGCTAATGTCCGGTAGAATTTCTTCAATCGCAATTTCCCCGAAAGAGCCTCAAATATGGTATATTGGAGTTGCCTGCGGCGGCGTCTGGAAAACAACCAACGCGGGAGTGACATGGTCGCCAATTTTCGATAACGAAGCATCGTTCTCAATCGGTACTATCTCTCTTGACCCCAATAATCCGTTAGTCGTTTGGGTCGGCACCGGGGAAAACAATAGTCAACGCAGCGTTTCGTATGGCGATGGTGTTTACCGTTCCGAAGATGGAGGAAAGTCCTGGAAAAACATGGGACTGAAAAAATCAGAACACATTGCTCGCATTCTCGTTGACCCGCGCAATAGCTCTCATGTCTATGCAGCATCGCAAGGTCCACTTTGGGCATCGGGCGGAGACCGAGGATTATACAAAAGCACGGATGGCGGCGTTACATGGAAAAGCATTCTCACCATCAGCGAAAACACCGGCGTTTCCGATCTCGTCATGGACCCCAATAATCCGGACATCCTGTATGCCTCTGCCTACCAGAGAAGACGACATGTTTGGACATTAATCAATGGAGGACCGGAGTCGGGCATCTATAAATCTACCGATGCAGGTGCAACCTGGTCGAAGTTGAAAAACGGTCTCCCTTCTGTTGACATGGGAAGAATAGGATTAGCAATTTCCCCGGCGGATTCACGCGTTATCTATGCCACCATTGAAGCCGCCCAACGAAAGGGAGGATTTTTCCGTTCTTCCGATTTCGGAGCGAACTGGGAAAAGAAAAGCGATGTTATCGCTAGCAGCCCTCAGTATTACGGGACTATTTATGGCGACCCGAAAGTGACCGACAGAGTGTATCTTATGGATGTGTTTCTCCGCGTTTCCGATGACGGTGGAAAAACTTTTACTTCGCTGGGAGATAAATCAAAGCATGTGGATAACCACGCGATGTGGATTGATCCTTCAAATACAAACCATTACATCGTTGGCTGCGATGGAGGACTATACGAAAGCTATGACCGCGGACAAAATTGGAGATACAACGCGCATCTCCCCATCACGCAATTCTATGACGTTTGTGTTGATAATTCTATGCCCTTTTATTATGTCTATGGAGGAACGCAGGATAATTCGACGTTAGGAGGACCATCAAGAACGCGAAACTCCTCCGGCATCACCAATGCCGACTGGTTCATCACAACCGGTGGAGACGGTTTTCAATCGCGTGTTGATCCCGAAGACCCTAATATTGTTTATAGCGAAAGCCAGTACGGCGGGCTAGTCCGGTACGATAGAAGAACCGGAGAAGAATTCGGAATTCAGCCACAACCGGAAAAAGGAGCAGAAGGATTGCGCTGGAATTGGGATTCCCCGCTTATCATCAGTCCGCACAGTCATACACGATTATATTTTGCTGCAAATATCCTTTTCAGAAGCGATGACAGAGGCGATAGCTGGAAGCCCATAAGCAGCGATCTCACTCGTCAAATTGATAGAAATACGCTGCCCGTGATGGGAAGAATTTGGGAAGTGGATGCGGTTTCTAAAAATGCTTCTACATCGTTATACGGTAACTGCACCGCGCTTTCTGAATCCCCCTTGCAGGAAGGGCTTCTCACAGTCGGCACGGATGATGGATTGATTCATATTACATCGGATGGAGGCGCATCATGGAAAAAATTTGAAAAGTTTCCCGATGTTCCCGAACGAACCTATGTTTCGCGCTTACTGACATCTCAGCACTCGGTTCAAACAATGTATGCTACCTTTGATAATCACAAAAACGCCGATTTCAAACCGTATGTTCTAAAGAGTACTGATGCCGGAATAACCTGGAAAAGCATCGCAGGCAATTTGCCGGAAAATGGTCCTGTCTATGCTATCGCAGAAGACCATGTTAATCCTAACATACTTTTTGTCGGAACCGAATTCGGACTTTTTGTAACTATCAATGGCGGCGAAAAATGGATTCAGCTTAAGAGCGGGCTTCCTACAATTTCTGTGCGAGACCTTGCTATTCAAAAACGGGAGAATGACCTTGTTGTAGCTACATTCGGAAGGGGATTTTACATTCTCGATGACTATACCCCGTTACGCGCGCTTGCAACAGCAACTCTCGATCAGGAAGCTGTAACGTTCAGCGTTAAGGAAGCAAGAATGTTTATTCTTGCCATGCCCCTGGGCGGTTCGAAGAAGGCGACTCAAGGTGAATCGTACTATACCGCTCCCAACCCTCCTTTTGGAGCGACGTTTACCTATTTCTTAAAAAGCGCATACAAAACCAAAAAAGAGATTCGACAGGAAGCAGAAAAGGAAGCCATAAAAAACAAGCAACCTGTTTATTACCCGACATGGGACGAGCTGCGGGCAGAGGATGAAGCGATTCCCCCCGAAATCTTTTTGACAATAACTGACGAAGCGGGAAACCTCATACGAACGTTAAGCGCAGCGAACTCCAAAGGGGTTAACAGGGTAACATGGGATTTGAGATACCCTCTTCACTTTTTAGCCTCTCCCCCGCCGCCCGGCAGCGACGATGAGCCCGATTCCGGTCCTTTTGTTATGCCGGGAAAATACACGGCTACACTGTATAAAAGAATAGACGGCATAGCAACTCAACTCGGCGAATCCCAATCAATAACTGTATCCGTTCTTGGACAGGAAACAATGAAGCAAGCCGACGTTCAAAATCTTGCCGAGTTTCAAAAGAAGCTCAGCAGGCTCTTAAGAACCCTGAGCGGCACGATGCAAACTGCAACTGAAGCGGCTTCAAAAATCAGCGCTATAAAACGCGCGCTCAATGAAACGCCCGGACCGGTTGAGGCTTTGAAGACCAGGGTATTCGCTCTCGAACGAACGATGAATGAAATTCTCCGCAACTTGCGCGGCGATATGACGAAACGTTCGCGTAGCGAAAATTCACCGCTATCTATTCGCAATCGTATCGAACGAATCGCGGACGACCAGCGCATGTCAACCTCGCCTCCGGGACAAACGCACCTTGACGCGTACCGAATAGGAAGTGAAGAGCTATCCGTTGAGCTTCAAAAATTAAAAACATTAATGAAAGGCGAGCTTGCAGAAGTTGAAAAAGAGATGGAATCCATCGGCGCTCCATGGACGCCGGGAAGATTCCCTGAGTGGGACGAACAGTAATGTCTTGTTTAACTCTGAAATCAACTTTTTGTATTTTTCCACAATTTGTTGACCATTCATGCTTTGTGTATTAACGTGAGATGTAGTTGCGAACAGTAGAATAACAAGAAAGGAACGTGAGGAAAGATACGATAGTATGCGCGAGGCAAGCTCTCAATGCTGTTGTGTTAAGCATTTTCAATTTAGCGGGACGGTAGAACGACTCGCTGAGTCGCTTGCTGAGAGATTACCACGCACCCTATCATTATTTTATCAACAACATCCTCTTCACATCCGTGTAGGACAAGATACCATCTTGTCCTACAGCGCTGATGCGGTAGAAATACACGCCGCTCGGCAATCCGCTTGCATCCCATTGTACGTTATAGATACCGGGTTGTAGTTCTTCATTCACTAATGCTGCAACTTCCTGCCCAAGCATGTTGTAGACTTTCAGCGTTACTGCACTTTTAACGGATGACGAATATCGTATAACAGTTGTAGGATTGAACGGGTTAGGATAATTTTGTCCAAGTGAAAATTCTGAAGGAATATTTCCGGAGAGGATATTTATTCCGGTAACAGTTGAAGCATCCTCGATTCGTACAATAGTGCCATGAACGCCAACGACGGTTCCTACTTCATTGTTCGCAAAGGAAACGCCATAGAGCCTGCGGGATATATTGCTCGCATGAGGATGCCAATTTACCCCGCCGTCAACCGTATGGAAAATCGCGCCATTGTCTCCTACAGCCGTTCCGTTATTCGGGTCAGAAAAATCTACTCCCCAAAAACGGGTGGATGGTATCGTTTGCAGTGCCCAGCTTGCGCCGGCATCCGTTGTTTGGTAAATTTCGCCTCCGGAGGTAACTGCAAATGCAAGTAATGAATCTATCTGGGAGATTCCATAGAAATAAGAAGAGCTTCCCGCATTTTGAGCGTTCCAGGTTAATCCACCGTCTGTTGTCCTGAGCATCGCGCCAAAATAACCGGCA
>SCUC01000174.1 GCA_004322375.1 Bacteroidota bacterium | reverse complement strand
GCAATCGAACCCCGGTAAATAGCGCTTGGTAGCGTTACTTACCAGCTTACATTAATTTGAGTGCGCGCGAAATATTTATGAAGCTGCTGGCGGGCAATGTAATTGATTCTCTCCGCTTCAATATCAACCGGATTTGCTTCGTCGGTAAGAATTTTCGCATTTCGAATGTCCGGGAAAAAATGGTTATCCCACGCATGGACTTTTTGATATTCGGGACCATAACGCCAGTTCGGATCGAACGTCACGTTATCTTCAGGGAGACGTTTGGGCTCAAGCGTGGTATTTGAAGCGAGGAGAATAAGATTCCCGAATGTCGAGGGAGGTTCTTCAATGGGTAGCACGAGGACATCATGAAATACCGATTTGAGGGTCGCTGAGAATGTAGTAATAATAGGATCATCCCAACCATTTGCTTCGACATTCACCGCCAGAATACCCCCTTGCGCCAAACGTGATGAAATCAAGCTGAACGCTTCTTTCGTACAGAGGTGAAAGGGAATTGAGCTGCTGCCAAAGGCATCGAGTAAAATAACATCATATTGTTTTGATGTTGACGCAAGGTATTGCCGTCCATCGGAAACAACAATTTCACCGTCTGAAGGGAGAAGATGAAAATATTCCTTTGCAATCTGCACGACTACAGGGTCAATCTCCACCGCTTCAACCTTCCAGAAATGGTAGCGGTATTGTTTCAGTAAAGAACCGCCGCCCAAGCCAATGAGCAACGCCTTCCCGGGCTTCTCGAAAAAGTATTTAGGCAGTTCCATAACCGCGGCATACGAGACGGTTGAGTTCCATGTCGTGGTATCTACTCTAGTATGAATCCCGCCGTCAATCAAGAGATGGCGTTGCCCTTCATAATCAATTGTGCGCAATTCACCATACGGGCTTTGCTGAACAGCTACCAAGCCGGGAGAATTGTTCTTGGAAATTGAAGGAGCGAAAAAGAAGAGCAACGCGACCAAAAAAACGACAATCGTAAGAGGAACCGATGCGCGTTTTAAGTTCTTTTCGACTGCCAGCCCCAGCAACGCTGTCAGAAAGAGGACGCAGCCTAACGAGAGCAATAACACTGTAACACCGATATTGGGAATCAGCACGTATCCGGTCAACAAGGCTGAAACAACGCTCGCGAGTGTGGAGAGAGCATTCAGATTCCCGGCAGTTGTTCCGATCGAATCTAATGATAATGCCTTCAGCTTGATAGCAAACGGATTGATCATTCCTAACAACATAAGCGGGGGGAAAAATAATACCGTCGCAGTCAGGAGTACGGCAAATCGCAAACCGGCAGGTTCTGCCATGGAAAGGAGGGGATATTTCATCCAGGGGATTGCCAAAATCCAGACGCCGGCGATTGTTAGGAACCGAGAGATGCGGGAAAAGCTGGCATTGTTATCAGCGAGCCTTCCGCCAACTGCATACCCGATGCTCAGCGCGGCAAGCGTAACCGAGATAAGAGCCGACCAGAGAAAGATGCTCACGCCGTAAAATGGACCGAGAACGCGCGTTCCTAAAATTTCCAACGCCAATATCACTGCCCCTACTACGGAAACAATGATGTAGAGAACAAAATTTTTCATTGCTGTTTAGTTGATAGTTACATACAAAATGAATTGCGTAAATATACAATTTTATCAGCAATGGGCAAGTGTTGTTTCAGTCTCCTCCGTATTCATCGGTTGTTGATACCTTTCCTCTAAACGCTCGATACACGAAAACAAAATACCCGCCCGCGAAAAGAATTCCAAGAAGCCACCATGCAAGCCCCACGCTTAACCCGTAGCTTTGCGCAGCGGTGTTGTAAATAGTGAGAGTATATTCGGGGTTAGTGGAGGAGGGGAGAACTTTCGGGTACAAACCAAACGCGGTGCTTGCCAGCATAGAGCCGATAAAGAGAGATGAACAAAGAAAAGCGCGAGTATCCTGATGCTTGATGCTGTAAAAGTATGTTCCGAAAAGTCCAAGCAGCCCAACAACAGGGAACGTAAAGCCTAGGAGGTGTAATGAGTAATTCTCCCAGATTTCAGGATGGATATACCAGGTTGCTGTGAAAGCGAAAACAGAAGTAAGCAATGTTCCTAACCACGCGAGGCGGGAAACTTTTCGTGAACGAACCTGTATTTCACCTTCCGTTTTCATCGCGATGTAGTTCGCCCCATGTGTTGTGAGCGTAAACAACGCAACGAGACCCATCGAAACCGTAAACCAATCGAGGATGCCTGCTTCCGGCACGACAGTAAATGTTGTCCATAACGGCTCGAAGAAAAATTCATCCTTATTCAACGGAACGCCGCGTACGACGTTACCGAGCGCCGCCCCGAAAAATATCGTCAGGAGAATGCTCGCGAATGAAAAGACCGTATCCCAGAACCGAACCCACATGGGGTGATGAATTTGATGCCGTAATTCAATACCGAGCCCGCGTAACATGAGGAGCCACAATACTATCATTAAAGGAAGATAAAATCCGCTAAAGCTGGAAGCATACAGCAACGGAAAGGCGGAGTACAATGCTCCGCCTGCTGCTAGAAGCCAGACTTCGTTGCCATCCCACACAGGACCGATAGCTTTAATGATTGTTTCGCGTTCCTTTTCGGATTTCGTCACTAACAAGTGAATGACGCCCGCGCCAAGATCGAATCCGTCGAGGATGACGTACATGGCAAGCATGAACGCGACAATAATGAACCAGAGGGTTTCCATACAACAAGGAAAAATTAAAAAAGCAAAATGAAAAAAAGTTATCAGTAAAAGGTTATTTGTTATTTGTGGGTGGTTAGTATTCTGTACACAGTAATCAGAAATTTTTTTTAGTCTAAATCAAAAATTTAAAGTTTAGCAGGTCCACTTCCAATTTTCTTCAACACCAATAGTATAAATAAAACCCCAATTACAAAATACATCCCAAGAAATCCTAACAGCGTGAACAAGCCGTTGCCTGCTGAGACCGTGGGTGAAGTTCCGTCAACAGTCCGTAACAATCCATAGACAAGCCAGGGTTGCCTGCCCAGCTCGGCAGTCATCCAACCCGCGGTGTTTGCGATATACGGGAAGGGGAACGAGAGCATAAGTATCCATAACACCCACCGTTTTTCAAACAATTTTTTTCTCCATAAAAGGAATAGAGATAACGTCATGATAGCGATGAAGATTGTGCCGAGGCCGACCATGATGTGATAACTATAATAG
Organism: Bacteroidota bacterium; assembly: GCA_004322375.1. Classification (GTDB taxonomy): domain Bacteria; phylum Bacteroidota; class Ignavibacteria; order UBA10030; family SZUA-254; genus FW602-bin19. Next base: position 562 of record SCUC01000174.1, on the reverse strand, counting down.
AGGAGTGGGATGTTTGTGGGCCACTGGTCGCGGGGAAATGCGTCCAATCCCTTCACCTCGGCGTTCCATCGGTAGTAGGTAAGGAAACTGAGCATTTTAGGAATATGAAGCGGGTTATCCATCTTCAGCTTTTCCATGTCGGGTTGACCGAGAAGGACTAGCTCGGCGCCTTCTTTCGTTTCAAACAATCCTTCCATCGCGGCAAGGGTAACAGGTTGATGCTGGACAACCATCAGTCCCTGTCTATCGCCGCTTGGGAAGAGTTCAAAGATGCTTGCAATTACTCCTGCGATAACGCCGAAGCGAATGAACAGTTTACCATACTCAAGGTCCCGCTTCGCAAGCAAGTAATACGCTCCGACTGAAGCCATGACAAATGCAGCTGTGACGACAGAACCTCCCATCGTATGAAGATATTGCCAGCCCGCCCATGGATTGAATATCAATCCCCAAAAATCATTAAGATGAACTGAGCCGTCCGCGGCAACACTGTAGGCAACGGGATGCTGCATCCAGGCATTAGTTGCAACTATAAGATAACCGGAAATCCACGAGCCGAGCC
>SCUC01000001.1 GCA_004322375.1 Bacteroidota bacterium | reverse complement strand
ACCACGTCGTTCAAGCCGAGATTGAGGATGGTATCCATCATTCCGGGCATAGATGCACGCGCGCCGGAACGGACGGAAACAAGGAGCGGGTTTTTCGGGTTGCCGAACTTCGCGCCCATCATCTTCTCTACTTTCTTCAATGCTTTTTCTACTTCGCTCTTCAATGTGCCGGGGTACGACCGCTTGTTTGCATAGTAGTAGGTACATACTTCTGTCGAGATCGTAAAGCCAGCCGGCACCGGCAAGCCGATGTTCGTCATCTCGGCGAGGTTCGCGCCCTTACCGCCGAGCAATCCTTTCATCTCTGCCGTGCCTTCAGCTTTTCCATCTCCAAATGTGTAAACATATTTCTTTGCCATTGTTTCGTTTTCTCCTTTATGTTAGATTAATAGAGGACTGATAGGACGGGACAGGAGTCCCGTCCTACTACCTCTGTTGCACTTCTGTTAAAAATCGTTGTAAAATTTTTTGACTGAACGGATTTAACGCATCGCTCATTCGTTCAGGATGCCATTGCACGGCGAGAAAAAATGGTCGCGCTTCTCCGTTCTTCAATTCTAACGCTTCGATGATTCCATCATCGGAACGGGCGACAACATTCAAGCCCTCGCCAACCGTATCCGCAGCCTGGTGGTGGTAGGAGTTGATAATGCCGGAAAGAACTCCGACAGCATCTGCCAGGAGTCCTTCCGATTGAATCACCACACCATGTGTCTGCTCGAATTCCTTTTTTGTTGAATGATTAGGGTGTCCGATTTCATCGAGGTCTTGAATAAGCGTGCCGCCAAAATGAACATTAATCATTTGCAGTCCCCGGCAAATGCCGAGTAACGGCTTTTCTTGCCTGAGCGTTTCGTCAATGACCTCTCGTTCAAAATCGTCGCGCTTTACATCTATGCTATACGTTTTTGGATGGATGCCTGTTGCCCCGTAGAGCGCGGGGTCAATATCTCCCCCGCCGGTCAACAGCACGCCGTCGCAAGAATCTATTTCATGGATATTATTCTCTTTGTAAGAGATTTTAACCCATTCGAGGTTCGGGTTTCCGTTCAGAAGCCAATTGATATAGGCTTGAAATTTTACTTCCGCACCCATGTTATCTGTTACAGCTATGCGCATAAATGAACACTAATTATGATTGAAGTATATTGTGGCACTGTCTCAAACGTAAATATATCGTCACCCTGAGTCCGCCTCGGCGGAAATGGTGAATTTGATACCAAAAAAAAACTTTGTCTCTTCTGCTCATGACGTGTGTTTTTCTGCTTGCACTAGAAGACTGATATTGGCGTTTTCATTAGTTTGACCCATCCCTATTCCTTCCCTACTTTGTAGGGAAGGGCAAAACGAATCCCCGAAAACCGATGCAAGTTGGCGGGATGGGTAGAGGTAAAGCCATCGCTTGCACATAGAGTGTCATTAACGCTAATAACAATGGCAAGCAATTGATTGACCTTAACCTGATGTAACTTACATTGTTGAGACAGCCCTTCCTGTAATGATAGAATCAATAATCTGATGAAACTCTTGTTCGCCCTGTATTACCCTCAGTTCAATCGCAAGGTAGTACAATTGACTGCCGAGAATCGTTCCCGATTCCGGTTTTGAAAGAAGACGGGCGGCGTCTTTTTCCGTTGTGATGATTATTTCTGCCTGATGCTCTTCAACCGACTGTTGAATCTTCCTTATGTCCATTTCCGAAAATGAATGATGGTCAGGAAACGGAATAAAATCCTGAACAATCAAGCCGAGTGTTTCCAGTGTTCCCCTAAACCGATGCGGGTTGGCGATACCGCAAAAGGAGATACATTGTTTGTCCTTAAGAGAAGACAACTCGATAATCTTCTCTCCAACTACCTGTCGCAGTTGTACGGGTTCAACCTTCCATTGTATTACAGGACGGGACGGGAGTCCCGTCCTACCAAATGTTCCTTCGGATAGTGCAATTACACTTGCGCGTTTAAGAGAGCTCAATGGTTCACGTCTCATGCCCGCCGGGAGCATTGGTATTTTATCGAGCGGCTGCTCGCTGCTCATCATCACGATGTCTAACTCTCTTGCCAGTGCGCGATGCTGGAATCCATCATCTAATACAATTACGTCTGCCCCGTAACGCTCGATGGCAAGTTTCGCAGAGTATACGCGTTTCGTTCCGGCGATTACCGTTAGTTGCGAAAACTTTCTCGCAAGCTGAAATAATTCATCTCCCAGCATCCCGGCATTTCCGCGATTCTTCTCTTTTGCACCGATTGCGACAGTTCCTTTTGATGCTCGTTTATACCCGCGGCTTAGCACGGCAACGTTCTTTCCATGTTCCATAAAATGCCGGACTAAATATTCTACCATCGGAGTTTTTCCTGTTCCGCCGGCAACCATATTCCCGACAGAAATTACCGGAACACTTACCTTTTCTATTTTCAGTATGCCGGCGTCAAAAAGCAGGTTTCTTATCCAAACGGCAAGTCCATATATCCATGAGAACGGAAGAAGCAATCTCGACAGCACCCGAGTACTATATCCGACAATGACTTCGTCAGGCTGAGTCCTCGGCGTTGTATAGCCTCGATTTTGTTGTACATTCATCCTTCGACTTCGCTACTAATGACATCCGGTAAAAAGTGTCTTTCTACTTGTCGTAGAAGCCTAAAAGTTTGGTTTTCATTACTTTGACCCATCCCTATCCCTTCCCTACTTTGTAGGGAAGGGCAAAACGAATCCCCGAAATACCGACGCAAGTTGGCGGGATGGGTAGAGATAAAGCGCATATATCCATGAAAATGGCAAAAACAGTATCGCCACACAACCACCTCAGCCTTTGCCAGAGATTGCGCCAATGGCATCAGCGACCCGCGACGATGCCCCTTTTGTGCCAAGCTTTTCCCGTATCATTGCCAACTCTTGCTTGATGCGATGTTTCCTCGCAGGGTCTTCAATCATCGCGGCGGCTTCAACGGCAAGACGAAACGGCTTTACTTTTCCCTGAATGTATTCGGGAACAACCTGCTTGCCTGCGACGATATTCACCAATCCGATATTCTTTATCTTGACCATAAATTTACCTATTAAATACGTCAGCCATGATGTTTTATAGACGACTACCATCGGCGTTTTGTAGCAAGCAGCCTCCAGAGTCGCCGTTCCGGAAGTGACTAACGCCGCATCGGAGTTGCTCATCGTATCGTACGTCGCATGGTGAACCAGCTTCACGGGGAAATCATCGCGCAAGAACGATTTCATATATTCCATATCCATTACCGGCGCGACTCCGACAACTGTTTCGACTTCATCTGCGCCGTAAAGAATTCGGGCTGCGCCGAGCATTGAAGGAAAAATGCGTTCGACTTCCTGTTTCCTGCTTCCGGGAAAAAGCCCCAGTATCGGCTTTGTTGGATCAAGGTCGTACCGTTTGCAAAATTCATCTCTTCCCAATGGTTCCTCAAGGGACTCAAGCAACGGATGCCCGACAAACTCCACGGGAATGCCTTCCTTCTTGTAAATCTCTTCCTCGAAGGGAAATACGACGAGCATTTTGTCAATCAGTCCCTTCATTTTTTTCACCCGTCCCGGGTTCCATGCCCATACCTGCGGGCTGATATAATAGACAATCTTCACGCCGAGATGCCGTATTTTCTGAGCAAACCGGAGATTGAAGCCGGGGTAATCAATGAGAACAACCACATCAGGCTTGCGCACGGAGGCAATCATCATCATTGCGCGCTCAACAGAT
>SCUC01000173.1 GCA_004322375.1 Bacteroidota bacterium | reverse complement strand
TGTTGTACTACGAGCTGGCTTTTTGACTCGCTTTTTGCATAAAAATCTACACAGACTATTGTCGGGGGTTCGCTCCATTTTATACGTAACGATTTATTCGACGTTGCTTTTGTAATGCTGAAATCATCCGGTAACCAACGTTTTCTTTTCTTAGAATCGTTCCACATGTTGTACAGAATTTCAGATGAAACCAATATCGTTTTACTAATATTTGCTACAAAACCTTTAGAAGTTTCATGCTTTTCCCGCAACCCGCGAGCTTGCTCGTATCCAACCGTTATCATCTGGCTCCACCATGGACTTAATCCCTGCTTTTTGTTAAGAAACGATGCTATTTCCTTATGTGGTAGAGACTTAGCTTTCATTGCATCAAGAATAGTGAACCATTCGTTCCAGGATTTTCCTGTTTTTGAAAGAACAGCTTCATCTCCAATGCCGGCATGTTTTGTTGTTTTTTTTGAGGTTGGCATATTTAGTTATCTGATGGTATCCTAAAAATACGATTGTGGCTGAGGTTGTCCTAAAAAATTTCCGGTCACCCTCTGCCAACAACACTTTTATCTGTACGGTGTGTATGGATTTCATACCACTTGCCTAAAATTAAGGCTTTTTAACATGAAAGTCAATAGCCATTGTCATTTTCTTTGTTTCTGAGCCAAAATTTTGCTAATTTTCTTCATAATCATTAAAAAAATGACCTTTTTACCTTGATTTTGAAATGGAAACCGACAGTTTTAATTTATTAAATATTCTGCCCATCTTATCAGTTACGATTGTATCGCTCGTTGTTCTTACCGTTGAATCTTTAGTTAAAAAAAATGAAGCATCCAGCTTTTGGATAAGCGTCTGGGGACTTGTTTTCTCCGGCGTCATTACGATGGTTACAATTCCATGGCGAGGTGTGGCTATGAGCGGGATGATTACCGTGGGGGGATATGGCAGCTTCTTTGCAATGTTGTTTATTATTGCCGCTCTCTTTACCATAATACTATCCAGAGATTATCTTCAAAAGACGTACAAGAGAATTGGCGAGTTTTATCTGTTGATACTATTTGCCACTATAGGAATGATGTTGATGGCAGCTGCCGCCGATTTGGTGGTATTGTTCCTTGGGCTGGAACTTATGTCAATCTGTCTCTATGTGCTGGCAGGATTTTTACGGTTGCAATCAAAATCGAATGAAGCTGCCCTAAAGTATTTTTTGTTAGGCGCGTTCGCGACCGGGTTTCTCCTCTATGGCATCGCCCTGGTGTATGGGGCATCGGGCACAACGGATATTTCATTTATCGTTGCCAATGCAGGAACGTTAATGTCGCAAAAGATATTCATCGCAGGCTTGGGATTGATCCTCATCGGGTTTGCGTTTAAGGTCGCGGCTGTGCCGTTCCACATGTGGGTTCCTGATGTGTATGAAGGCTCTCCGACAATTGTTTCAGGATTTATGTCAACAGGGGCAAAGGCAGCTGCATTTTCTGCATTTCTTCTGATGTTTGCCCATCAGGTGTTCGGCGATGGGAATTTTATGGTCGCACTTTCGGTACTTGCGGCGGCTTCCATGATTATCGGAAACCTTGTCGCTCTTTCTCAAACGAATATCAAACGGATGCTGGCGTACTCGAGCATTGCCCATGCGGGGTATATGCTCACCGGGCTTGCGGCAGCGAACAGCCTAGGGAAGATGGGGATTATTTTTTATCTCACCGCCTACACATTTATGAATCTGGGAGCGTTCGGAATTATTTCCATTCTTGAAAGCCGTGAAGGGAAGAATTTGCAATTCGAGGATTATGCTGGGCTGGGAACGAAGAAACCCGTTCTTGCCGCGCTCATGGCGATCTTCATGTTTTCTTTATCGGGCATCCCGCCGTTTGCAGGATTTCTTGGTAAGTATTACGTTTTTGCAGCAGCAGTGAACGCCGATTTAACGTGGCTAGCAATTCTTGGGGTGGTTACAAGCGCTATAGGAGTGTATTATTATCTCCGTATTGTTGTGATGATGTATTTCAAGGAGGGAACGCTCGACTCCCCGGAAAGCGTCTCAGGGTTGAGCTTGGCATTGCTTTCCATTGCCGCGTTGTTACTGTTCGAACTGGGGATTTTCCCCTCAACATTGCTCGCTATGATAGAGAGGGTGATGTAGGAGTTGAAAGAACAAGTGCTCTGGGAAGGTTGAAATCCTAATATCTAATGACGAATTTCTAAACAAATACAAAATTCAAAGCTAAAGGAACTCAGACTTCTGTACTTGAATGAGGAAAAAGTATTTGAATTTTCATCAAAATTTTATGTTGAAGAAGTCGGTCAAAGACCCGTAGAGAGTTCTGGTCTCTTGAGGTTTTTCAAAGCCTTCTATTAATTTATCCAGAAAACCAGTAACCATCAACCGACAACCAATAAACTAAAACCATGCAACCAATCCTCACATCATCAGAAATGCGTTCATTTGACTGCTATGCTATAGAAAAACTCGGCATACCGGGCAATATCCTCATGGAAAACGCAGGAAGGGGCGTTGTAGAGCGAATGGAGGGCTATTTTGGAGGGCTTGCGGATAAATCTGTTCATATTTATTGCGGGAAGGGAAACAATGGGGGAGATGGATTTGTTGTTGCACGGCACTTATTGATTCGAGGGGCGAACGTAACCATAGTTTTAACCTCGCCAGCCAATATGTTAAAGGGGGATGCGCTTGTTAATTATTCAATAGTAAAATTGTTACAAGCTAAGACTTTACACAAAACTGCCATTTCGATAATTCGATATTCATCCTTAAAAAAAATAAAAATGCTCCCGGATCCCGATATCATTGTGGATGCGTTGTTCGGGGCAGGCTTTATGGGAAAATTACAGGGGAACATTGCACAACTCGTCGGCTGGTTGAATTCACTGAAAGCGAAACGGGTTAGCATTGATGTGCCTTCCGGGGTTAATGCCGATAATGGCAGTGTTGAAGGAGATGCGTTCAAGGCAGATTTAACGGTTACGATGGGGCATAAGAAAATAGGGCTAATTGTAGGCAAGGGAAGAAGTTACACGGGCTTGTTAGAGTGTGTTGATATAGGTGTACCTGATGGTTTGCCTCCAACAAAATTGTCCAGGACATTCCTTATTGCAAAAAACGATGTTGCATCCATCCTGCCTGTTCGACCATTTAATGCCCATAAGCATAGCGTGGGTAAAATTTTCATTCTTGCAGGCTCAAGGGGATTGACAGGAGCAGCAGCTATGGCTTCTGAATCTGCAATGAGGACGGGAGCAGGAGCAGTAATTTTAGGAACACCTAAGTCTGTTTATCCTATTCTTGCAAAAAAATTGACAGAGGTAATGGTAGAACCTTTAGACGAAACGCCAGAAGGCTGCCTTTCTGAAATGGCGTTGTCAACAATACAAAAGCATATCCAATGGTCAGATATTGTTGTGATTGGACCTGGATTATCAAGAGTTTCAGAGACGCAACAGTTAATCCTTACTTTGATTTCTAAATGTGCCAAGCCAATGGTAATTGATGCGGATGGATTGAATGCCTTAGCAGAAAAATCTGAAATGTTGAGGAAACGAAGATCAGGTAATATTATACTAACCCCGCATGTCGGCGAGTTGAGCAGGCTAATCCGGTTAAGTTCCGAAGAAATTGAATCAGATAGGGTTGAGATTGCCAGAAAAACGGCAAAACGATTTAATGTAACGCTTGTATTAAAAGGCGCGCCTACTGTAACGGCTACTCCTGAAGGTACAGTCTCTATCAACTCAACCGGAAATCCCGGGATGGCAACGGCAGGTTCAGGAGATGTGCTGACAGGAATAATTGCTGGCTTGTGGGGACAGGGGATGGTTCCATGCCAGGCAGCAGCAGTGGGGGTTTATCTTCATGGCAGAGCCGGCGATATAGCAAAGGAAAAATTTGGAGAGAAGAGTCTCCTCGCAATGGATATACAACAGTTTCTGAAGGAAGCGATGAGAGAAGTGGAGAGATAATGGTTTACAGGCTCTCTATAAATCCGCTTCGTTCAACAAGATGGCATTGAAAAACCTCAAGAGACCAGAACTCCCTACGGGTCTTTGACCGATTTCTCCAGCATTAAATTTTGATGAACATTCAAGAACTTTTTCTTCATTCAGGAACAGAAGTCGGAGTTCTTTTATTTGTCATTGGCTTTGCAACGGCTTCTACAACATAAATTGCATAATACCTTTAGGGTTTTATAGAGACAGCGAATATTGGTATATTAGACTGATGCCAATGAACCAAGAACAAAATGGGAAGAGAAATCGGTTTTCCCATTTTCTCATGTACCAATTTCCTGCATTTGTTTGGGCGGGAACCATCTATATCATTTCTTCAATACCAAAAATCACGCTGCCAAAAATCAACTTCATTTCAGTTGATAAGGCAGGACACATCGGAGTTTTTTTTGTTTTAGGCATTCTCGTGTATCGGGCATTCGAGCCGCGCATAAAAGAATCTACACTAAGATTCAAACGATTTCTGTTTTCCTTTTTAATAACAATAAGTTATGGCATTTCGGATGAAATCCACCAGAGCTTTATTCCCGGTAGATTTCTTGATAAGTATGATATGCTCGCGGATGGTATTGGGGCGTTGTTAGCAGGAATAGTGGTGTATTTGTTTTTACGACGCAGACTTAAACTAAAATAGTGTAAGTCCTGTCCTACTTGGAATTTGCTGGATGTTTGGTTACTTTTAAATTCATGCAATTTACGTTAGACAAAACTGATGGATTAGCCCGATTAGGGAGGGTTTTCACTGAGCATGGGGTATTCAATACGCCCGCTTTTATGCCTGTCGGAACTCAAGGGACAGTGAAAGCAATTGAACCGCGGGAATTGGAGGAAGTGGGAGCAGAAATTATTTTAGGGAATACCTATCATCTCTATTTACGCCCGGGAACAGAAATATTGGAGCAGGCTGGAGGATTACACAAGTTTAACGGCTGGAGTAAGCCTATTTTAACAGATAGTGGCGGTTTTCAAGTATTTAGTCTTTCGGAATTACGGAAAATTAGTGAAGAAGGGGTTGAGTTTCGTTCTCATTTAGATGGCTCAACTCATTTTTTTACCCCGGAATCCGTTATTGATATTGAGCGGAGCATCGGCTCCGATATAATGATGGTATTGGATGAATGTACGCCGTATCCATCTTCCTTCGAGTATGCAGATCGG
>SCUC01000172.1 GCA_004322375.1 Bacteroidota bacterium | reverse complement strand
GGCACTTCAGGCTCTGTTGATTCGCGCCCGATGAGAATTAAAAACAGGAAGAACGACGGAGATGATTGTTGTTTCGCTGCGATGATATGTTGCAGCTCATCCCGGGATGCAGGCTTTACTAATTCAGGCACATCTTCATCTATTTGGAGCTGATAATATTCATAACAGAGGCTTTCGTCAACGAGTATGATTCCTTGTTCTCCTTGTAAATCAGAGATAACTTCCTTCCACGGGGTTGCATAAACAGGCATGAGAAAATGCCTGTTGTTTGCCCAGTTCGCAAGCCCATACACATTTATCATCAAATAGATGAAAACAAAGCCATATTTAAGAATTGGTTTTGCTTTGATAAGGAATATACCAAAAAAAATAATAATGAACGGCAAAGCAAACAATGTGCGGGAAGGCGTATAAATGAAGCTGGTATGTTTCGATATAAATGTTGTGATAATGGATGTGAACAAAATCCCTAATATTAACAATCCGGGAGCATAATAGTTATGCGCAATTATTTTCCAATCATTGCCTTTTATTGATAACAGCAAAACTGTTGCAATACAGACCCCGGCGAGAATCAAAGGAATCTCAAAAGGAAAAACTGTTTCACCAAAGACGAAGGCATAGAGACAATACGTAGTCTTAAGAAGAAGAGCCTTCGGTGAAGCGTTCAGGTCTGCAATTTGTGTTGTAGAAGTGAGATGTTCGATTTGGGAGAGCGTAATTATCAGCCAAGGGAGAAAAGCGACTGCCGTAACAATATCAACCAACAATAATTTTAGAATGAGGCTGCGATGTGTTATTGTTACATAAAGGAGATGAAATACAATGACTATTGATGAAGGATAATCAGTATACACCACCAGCACGTAGCTCAGCAACAACAGACCGCTTGTGCGAATATCTTGTTGTTTCACCCATTTCTCAAATGATAGCGTTGAGAAAATTACTATTATGGCAGCGAGAGCATAATATCTGAGCATAGGCATAAAGAGCCATAGCTCGCTTGAAAATAGTACTAGCAGCCAGAATAATTTGTAGGATGAATGAGGGATAAATTTCTTACACAGTAAAAACGTCAAAAAAAGCAGCGTTCCACCTTGTATTCCCTGAAATACTCTCAATCCAATTTCCGATGTCCCAAACGCGCTTATCCAGGCTTTGAGAAGAAGAAAGTAGAACGGCGGGTGATAATCGCGACTGAGTGATTCGAAAAGGCTTGAAATACTTTGTGATGCAAACTGAATGCTGAGAATTTCATCTCCCCAAAAGCTTTTTGTTGTAATTGCTATTATTGTCATAACTGCTGCTATGATGTAGGAGAGCAAAAATTCCGCGCGTTGTGACGGCGCTTGAGCATCTTCTTCTGTTTGAAGTCGGAACATCAAGGATCTCCATACCCTAATCGTTTTAGCCATGCTTCATCCTCACGCCATCGTTCACGGACTTTAACATAAAGATGAAGGAAGACTCCCCTGCCAAGCAGCTTTTCAATATCTTTTCTCGCTGCAATGCCTATCGCTTTTAATGCTACTCCCCTTTTCCCGATGAGAATCGCTTTTTGGGAGTCACGCTCGACGTATATTTCAGCATGAATATTATCTTTTTTATCCTTTCGTTCCTCGAATTCTATAATATCAACAGTCGTAGAATACGGGATTTCCTCCCTGAACTGCTCGAATATTTTTTCACGGATAATCTCACAAACAAAAAAACGTTCCGATTGTTCGCTAATCGAATCCGAAGGATAATACGGGGGGTGAACGGGCAACAAATTCACTATCTCTTCTTTAAGCCTCTTTATTCCTTCTCTTTTGATAGCAGATATCAGAAGCACAGCTTTAAAGGGAAGCTGATTTTCGTACGCCATTATGATTGAAGGCAGCACTTGCTTTTCGACTGTATCAATTTTATTCACGAGTAGAATAAGATTCTTTTCTTTTAACATTTTGAAAAGATTATCTTCTCCCTCAAATAATTTCTTTGTTGTTGCTGAGGCATCAACCATAACAAGGATTGTGTCGGCATCCTGTATTGCGGACATTGCAAATTTCATCATTGCCTCTTGGAGCCTGTATTTTGGCTTTAATAAACCGGGCGTGTCAAGAAAAACAATCTGATATTTATTTTCCGTTAATATCCCGAGAATTTTATGGCGGGTAGTTTGAGGCTTTTTTGTTACGATGGAAATTTTTTGCCTGAGTAACGCATTGAGGAGAGTTGATTTTCCTACATTAGGCTCACCGATAATAGCTGTGTAACCTGCCTTAAAATCGCTGTTCGTAGTTTCGACGGGGATATGTTCGCTCTCGTTCATCCTGCCTCTAAATACGAATTGGCAGAATAACAAACGGAATTCCCTGGTGATAGAATTTCCTCTGAATTGCAAAAACGATATAGTTATGAAGCCATCGTGTTAAAAAGGTTTCTTCAGGAAATACTAGCTGACCACCGAAGAAAACAGCTTGAGGATATTTTTCCAGAAGCTTAGGGGCTATCTTCAGTGTCTCTTCGATAACATCAGTCCCGACGGCGGCATAGGATTCTGCATAATATCCATGTCGTTGAATGAACTTGACGTAACGGTCGAGCTCATTTTCTATATGCGTATTCATGTGCTCGATCTCAGCCGCGCCTTTGAAATTTCCTGCGTCAATTATCCCTATCTGAACGAATACAAAATTCTTAAATACTCCGCCGAATAACCGGATAGAATTCAATAACGTATGAAGTCCGACTCCGTTGAAACCGTTGACCAACATAATGGCTGTTTTTGCGCGCGGGTTGTATTCAGAGGGGGGCGGGGCTTCACCATGTATTCCCGGATCAGATACCTCGGTTGCCGAGATAACGAGCTCATTCAGGCGCGTTAACATTTTCGCCGTTCTTGTGTAATGTTGCTTGATAAGGAATGCCAGTATTACCAACCCTCCGGTAATAATTAACGTTATCCAACCCCCTTCATCAAATTTCAAGAATACCATTGTTATGAGAATAAAGCTGGATAACGTCAATCCGATGCCGTTTATTGATAATCTTTTCTTCCAATGTCCTTCCGAACCGCGAACAGCCCACCAATGTTTTACCATCCCTAACTGAGAAAGTACGAACGTGATGAAAACGTTGATGCTATACAGAACGACGAGAAATTTTACCGAGCCTCCGCTTAAAACCATTGCAACTAAAGCCGCTCCACTCATCAACAGCACGCCATTCTGAGTAACTAATCTATCGCTGAGAATAGAAAATTTAGATGGAAACCATTTGTCCACTGCCATATTTGACAGAATTCTCGGACCGTCAAGGAATCCTGCTTGCGCTGCTGCAAAAAGCAGCACTGCTTCTGAAATTAATGTTATATAAAGGAACCAGTTTGTCCAGGCGCCTGTTCCCCACTCAAAAATAACTTTTTCAAATAGAACAGCGTTTAAGGTTTTCCCGGCAACGTGTTCAACATTATAAAAAAGGTACGAAAGCATCAAGCCTGCCACTACAACACTTAACGACACCGCCATATATCTCATTGTTTGTTTTGCCGTGTCAACTCGCGGCTCGCGCAAAATTGGCATACCATTGCTTACAGCTTCAATGCCTGTGAAAGTGCCTGCACCCATGCTATAGGCTCGTAAAATAATAAAGAGCATCCCGAACCATCCAATCTCCATTCGCGAAGAATTAATGTCCGCCACAACAGAACCGGCAACATCAGGGAGATTTGCCATGTGCATGACCATCGAGTAGCCAAGTATCAAAACGTGGGTGAGAACAAATGTCATAAAAATTGGAACCAATACTGCCACTGACTCCTTAACCCCGCGAAGATTGAGAACAGCCATAATACAGAGTACAATCACGGCAAACACAAGTCTGTATTGATACCATTCGGGGGGAAGAAAACTGAATAGCGCATCTGCGCCGCTTGCTATCGAGATAGTAATCGTTAAAACATAATCTATAAGCAAAGCGCAGCCGGAGATCATACCGGTGGTTGGGGAGAGCAATTTGCTGGCAACGAGGTAGCCGCCGCCACCTGCGGGAAATAGTTCAATAATTTGTGAATAGC
>SCUC01000005.1 GCA_004322375.1 Bacteroidota bacterium | reverse complement strand
CTGCCGTTAAAGCTGTTGCAAACGCTCGACCACTTTCTTCCATCCCACCTTGCAAGATGATACGTTGTGGAGTCGCCTGCCTTTTCAAAATCTCCGCCGACAAGCAGCGTATCTCCGCCTAACGGCAAAATCGTATTCACCGTTCCTCCGACTCCTTTGCCGAGAGCCGACCACTCATGCCCGTTCCATTTGGCAATGTTGTTCACCTCCACGTTTCCGGCAAAACGGAATTGCCCGCCAATGTACAGGTTGCCGACTGAATCGAACACCATAGGACCAATGCCTCCATCAATCCCATTCGGTACGCCGTATCCCCACGCCCAGTCAACGCCTTGGATGGAAGATGCTTCTGCCGCTCCGAGTTGCCCTGTGGAGACGAAGGCTTGTACAACCGACGACTCTTTCATCCGTTTATACACCGCTTCTGCGGAGATTAGGTTTGGACTGACGTATTCCTGGGCGAGACGTTCAACATCCGTATCGTTCATTTCTTGCCCGTATGCAAGCGACGCCATGCTTACAATAAGCGTAGTGAACAATAGGATTATTTTTGTAAATAATTTCATATTAGCTGTTGGTAGCCCACAGTCCCCGAAGTTTCTCTAATAAAAACATTGTATCCTTTGCTTTACCGTAAGCTTGAGAAACAACTTCCGGGATGGTACGGGCGCGTTATAGACGTTGTGTTGCTTGACGATAAATATTTTATGTTTGGTTTTACTCATACACTTGTTGTTGCTTTAGACGCGGAGCGTCAACGGCATTTTCCCACGCCGGAGGATGGGAACGAAAGAATTAATAATATTCATTTCGATACGTATAGATACGGTATTTTACACCATCTGTGGTTATATGTATTTTTTCCAATGGATTTCCTAACCCATCAAACTTATATTCATAAACTGTGTGTCTTTTTATTCCCCCCTCTTCTATTAGAAAACCGTTTGAATTATATTTCCGCCAGTTTTTTTCATCTCCATCAAGATAAGAATCTCCTGTCCAATGAAAAATGTATTCTGTTAAAGAGTACAAACCCCCACCCCCTTCCCAGTAAGCTATTCTCTTATTTTCATTTCTTTGATAACGATACTTTTTCCATCGTTCAAGAAATAGAGAACTATCTCTATACTTTGCCTTAAAGTAGCTCCAGTTAATAACGTTTCCCAATTTGTCATACTGATAAGTCTCTACTGATGAAAGCCAACCCCACATGTAGTATTTTTCTTTCGTCAACCGTTTATGCTCATCATATTCGTACACGGTCTGGGAAGAATCTCTAAAATTATTAGTGCTTACAGAATCAGATCTTATAACATCACCAACGACTTTCTTCTTCTGTAAACTCCCATCCCAATCGTAATAATAATTTGTTATTGAACTGTAAAATGGTAGGGGTTCGTCATAATATGCTGCATTATTACTTATCTTTCTTATTATCTTCCCACTTGTATCGTATTCAAACATTTCTTCGCTAAGTGGCATCTTATTAATCTCTCCATGCACAAATCTAAAACATTTCATCTCAACTTTTCGTAGTTTTGTAGTCTTTCTCTGGTTTACTTGAACCTCCTCAACGGAATGAAAAGAAGAAATTTGTCTTCTATTACATTCAACTAAACAGAAGCAAGAGAAAAGTAAAACAATAGAGAAAGGTTTCATCCATTTCACCGCAATATCACCTTAGCAAGTGAACTTCAATTGCGTTGAAAGCAATTTTATCCCACCATTCATAATACCATCTCTCGTTCCCACGCTCCCGCGTGGGAATGCCTACTAACGCGCTCTGCGCTACCAACACATCCGATAAATTATTTACCACCAATTTGTTTCCACTTCCAACAGTGAAGGTAGCCCTGCATAATTTCTTGCGCTTGAAGAACGCCAATGCGTTGGATCTTCTACATACCCCTTCCTCACAGGATTATTGTGGACGTACTCTATTTTTTGCTGCATCATCTCTCGGCTATATATCTGCTGAGGATGATTGCCTTCCTGCCAGAATTGATATTGCCTATCCTTTTTATGACGCGCTTTGTGTAGGCGTAATTGAGATAGCCAAAACTCGGAATGTTGGTCCTCTAACATGTCAATAATCGTGCGGGCGGTAAAGG
>SCUC01000171.1 GCA_004322375.1 Bacteroidota bacterium | reverse complement strand
GTTCAGTAATGCTATCAGTCCGCGATTGTGACAGCACCGGCGGGGGATCATTACAGCATATTATATTATGGTTTACGATGATTCTAAACGAAGGAATGTCGGGAGATCCCAGTGGAATTTGACATGAATTGTAGCTGAGCATATCAATGATGACGGGCCCATCATCCGGGTGTGTATATTTCAGAGACGCACTTGATAGATAATCAAAGGGACCGCTCCATCTAACTGTAAACGGATGTAATCTCCAATCCGTTTGAAATGCAACGCGAAAAGTATCTTTCGCTCCGGAAATGTTGAATCCATAAAAATTTTTATTAATCCCCTGGTCAAGACAAGCGCCTGCGCCACTGCGGTTATCAATAAATCGGACATCAAATTCATCTGCCGGAGGGGGAGGTGGAAGACCATACTCTCCTAATTCAGGATCTATACAATATGTTGCTCCATGGCTATATCCAAATTCTAATGTATCTATACCACTGCCTGCATCGCTGATAATTAAGGAATAATGATATTGACTTACACACAATTGTTGCAACCACCCAATGAACATCAATACCATGATAACTCTTATCCACTGCTTCATAGCTTTGCTTCTTTAGTTGTTCAACTGTAACTTACTAAACTCAGCAATAAAAGTCAAGTAGTCATGTGCGACTCACTTTTCCTCGTAGAGCATAAAACGCATCAATAAATGAGAAATCCCGGAGGGACAAGTGAGTCGCACAGAACCACAGTACATTTCTTTGCATTTTGACTTGATTCCCCGTATATTCACCCAACAAATATTACCCTTTAACCCGGTCCTGTGAGGTCGGGAAGGAGAACTGCATGTAAAGAGAGTTGAGTGTATATGTGATTTAGCAGCCCACGACTTAAGTCGTGGGCTACCAACACATTTTCTCAACTACTTCAAAAAAACCTCCTTCCATACTGTATGGGATCGGAGGTTTTTTCGTTTTTATGAATGAAGCTGAAAAAAGAACAAAACTGATAGACGAGCGGGACTTCGGGCGAATGCTCATTCGTCTCGCGCATGAAATCCTCGAACGCAATCGCGGAACCGAGCATATCGCCATCGTAGGAATCAGAACGCGGGGAGAATTTCTCGCCCGCCGACTTGTCGAAACATTGACGAAACTGGAAAGCAAGCCTGTTCCCCTTGGCGTGTTAGATATAACGCTCTACCGGGATGACCTTCGGGAAAAGCACGCTCAACCCGTGCTGCAAGGCACGTACATCGAGTTCGATATTACAAACAAGCATGTCATTCTTGTTGATGACGTGCTGTTCACGGGAAGAACCGTTCGCTCCGCGCTTTCCGAGCTTGTTGATTTGGGCCGCCCCTCGTCTATTCAGCTTGCCGTGCTGGTTGATAGGGGCCATCGCGAGCTCCCTATCAAAGCGGATTTTGTAGGCAAAAACATTCCAACATCAAAGCAGCAGGAAGTGCAGGTTTGCATGAAGGAGCTTGATAATGAAGATGCCGTGTATCTAAAAGAACTTCATGACTGATGCTATGCAAATGTTACATTCACAACTTTGGAATATCGTGCATCACCTCGTAACTCATCCCCCTGAGGAGGTTGAGTTAGCTGTAGCGATGGGTATGAAACCCATCGCTAAACAAGACGTTTTCAAAAAAACGGTCAACCTGAGTAACATTACATCAGATTTGGAGAACCACTAATGCCTCTTTCCTCCCGTCACCTTCTCGGCTTGGAAGGCATGCCGAAACAAGACATTCAACTAATACTGGACACAGCGACAACATTTCGCGAAGTGCTGGAACGACCGGTGAAAAAGGTTCCGACTCTGCAAGGGCAAACCATCGTCAATTTATTTTTGGAAGATTCAACACGAACGAGAGTTTCGTTCGAGCTTGCCGAGCGGCGGCTTTCCGCCGATGTTGTGAATTTTTCCGCGAGCGCAAGCAGCATCAAAAAAGGAGAAACGTTAAAAGATACAGTCCGCAATCTTGAAGCGATGAAAATTGATATGGTAGTCATTAGACACGCGGCACAAGGCTCTCCCCACTTCCTCACGAAAATAATGAACGCGCACATCATCAATGCGGGCGATGGCTCGCACGAGCATCCCACACAGGCATTGTTAGATATGTATAGCATCAGAGAAAAGTTCGGAACAATTGAAGGGCTGCATGTTTGCATTGTTGGGGATATTTCTCACAGCAGGGTCGCGCTTTCCAATATTTATGGATTGACAACGATGGGAGCGACCGTTTCCGTCTGCGGTCCTAAAACACTCATCCCGAAAGATATAGAAAAGCTTGGTGTCAATGTTTTTTATAACATCAACTCTGCAATCCGTGAAGCGGACGTGCTGAACGTTCTCCGCATCCAGCTTGAACGACAGGATAGGGTCTTCTTTCCGTCGTTACGGGAATACAGGGAGTATTTCGCGGTAACGAAAGAACGTTTGAAATGCGCCAGGAAAGAAATTACCATCATGCACCCTGGTCCTATCAACCGCGGCGTCGAGCTATCCGCCGATGTTGCCGATAGCGATGCTTCTATCATTCTTCAGCAGGTATTAAACGGCGTTGCGGTGAGGATGGCGGTGCTGTATCTTTTGGGGACGGGAAAATGAATTTTGATATGGGATATGAGATGTGTGGTTGCTGTTGGTTTTCGGTACGTGGTTGAGGGTGAGCTGGTTAGTAGTGAGTAGTCAGTATGTCGGTAATCTGATTAGAAAAATGCGCTCACTTAAAAGTATAACGATAAAATAACTCACTATTAATCATTAGCCACTAACTACTCACTGAAGTTACGCAACGCAATGGCTATGCCTAATATTTTTAGGCTTGCCTCTTAACTCAACCCTCTACGAGGTCGTAGACCCTAAATCCCCCTTCTCTTACAAGAGAAGAGGGATGAGTTCGCCTCATTAACCTTAATTTTTCAGGTTAGAATATGAACTTGCGTAACATCAACTACTCACCAATTAACCTCAGCCTACGGCTGATGCGCCTCCCTACGGGCTGTAAGCTGGCGCAAATTAACAAATTAACAAGTTAACCAGTAATGAAAATACTTTTAAAACATGGACATGTGATAGACCCTACGCGCGGGATTGACAGCGAAACGGATATTCTGATTGTCAACGGCGTCATTGAAAAAATGCATACAAAAATTTCCGACGGGAAAGATGCGGAGGTACATGATCTTAAAGGAAAAATTGTCTCGCCGGGATTTATGGATATGCACGTGCATCTTCGCGAGCCGGGATTTGAGCATAAAGAGACGATAGAAACGGGAACGCTTGCAGCAGCGCATGGCGGCTTCACGGCGGTGTGCTGCATGCCGAATACCAATCCGGCAATTGATTCCGCTTCCATTGTCCGCGACATCATATTGAAATCGGCTCAGGTGCATAACGGCGTTGTGGACGTCTTTCCTGTTGCGGCAGTAACGATTGGTCGGGAAGGAAAAGAACTTGCCCCGATGATGGAGCTTGCGGGAGCCGGAGCGGTCGCGTTTTCGGATGATGGCGCTCCTGTTGAAAGCACAGAAATCATGCGCCGCGCGCTTGAATACGCCTCGATGCTTGGAAAGCCTATTATCCAACATGCTGAAGAATCTTCGCTTACCAAAGGGGGCGTGATGAACGAGGGATTTGTTTCCACTTCGCTTGGCATGGCGCCGATACCTCCTATTGCAGAAGAAATCATGATTGCGCGTGATATTAGATTAGCCGAGTATGTTCAAGCGCGTTATCATGTTGCGCACATTAGCACAGCCGGAGCGGTACAGTACGTTCGCGATGCAAAACAACAAGGGCTTTCGGTAACGTGCGAAGTTACTCCCCATCATTACACGCTTACCGACGATGCCGTGCGTTCCTTCGATACGAACACAAAAATGAACCCGCCGCTCCGTACACGCGACGACGTCGAAGCAATGAAAAATGGATTAACAGACGGAACGATTGACGTTATTGCAACCGACCACGCGCCCCACTCATACGATG
>SCUC01000004.1 GCA_004322375.1 Bacteroidota bacterium | reverse complement strand
GGATAGATTCCGTTATCATGCGCGACGGCGCCGACGGGATGTTACAGGTGCTGGAATATATTGAAGGGATCAGTCTTCTTGTGAATGAAGAAGAAGCGGAGGAAGCAAAAGCCCTTCTCGAAGAGCGGGCTTCACTAGATTCGGACGAGCCGGGAGTCGCCGGTTGAAGCGTACCGCTATTCGTATTACCCGGACAAATTACACTCCTTGCTCTTTGGTGAATAGAGAAATTCTTTCTATTCAATCACGATATTGTATTCGGGGCAACACACAAAATTATTCATCCCATCCCGGCAGTCCTGTAGAACCAGTGACGTCTTACAAATTTTATTGCTTTACAAGCATGTAGAGTAGAGATTTATTCTCTTAGTATAACCATCAATTCATTCATATCAGTTCATTAACCAGAGAACTATGTTCAAACAACTTTTTAGAACGAAAAGCCTTGACGCAATAATACGAGACACCGATGAGCCACAGCACCAATTGAAGCGTTCGTTAGGCGTAGTGGATCTTATTTTATTAGGCATCGGGGCAATAATAGGGACTGGTATTTTTGCTACCATAGGGGCTGCTGCTGCAGGAAATCCGACCGCCCAAAAATTAGCTCTAATGGATACTCCTGTGATTAATGTTATGTTACAATATCTTGGTCAAGGCGGTGAAATTACCGGAAGACTCGGAGCCGGACCCGGAGTTGCTTTATCGTTCGTCATCACAGCAGTAGCCTGTGTATTTTGTGCGTTGTGTTACGCAGAGTTTGCTTCCTTAGTACCAATTGCAGGGAGTGCATATACATACTCGTATGCATCTTTAGGCGAGCTGGTTGCGTGGATTATAGGTTGGGATCTTATTATTGAATATGCTATCGGGAATGTTGCAGTAGCTATCTCGTGGGCTGCATATTTTCATCAGTTGTGGGATGGATTGGGGGTTCATATACCAGCCTGGCTTTCAGTAGATTATCGTTCAGCTTTTCAAGCCTCAGAGGCGGTAGCTGCTGCCGGGGGAAATATTGACTCTTCTATTTCGCTTAATTATGAAGCATGGATAAGTCATCCAACAATCATGGGGATTCCCATTATTTTTAATTTTTTGGCATTCATTATAGTTGCAGCCGTGACATGGCTTTTAGTAATCGGCGTTAAAGAATCAGCGCGTGCTAATAATGTTATGGTGATTTTGAAGGTGTTGATTCTTTTATTCTTTATCGGCGTTGGAGCCATGTATGTCAAACCTGAAAACTGGAGTCCATTTATGCCAAATGGTTTTTCAGGTGTATGGTCGGGGGCGAGCTTGATATTTTTTGCATTTATCGGTTTTGATGCTATTTCCACAACAGCAGAAGAGTGTAAAAATCCGGGAAAAGATATGCCAATGGGCATTATAGGTTCGTTAGTAATTTGTACTGTCATTTATATCGCTACAGCGTTTGTACTAACAGGCGTCGAACGATGGCAAAATCTTGGCGTAGCGGATCCTCTTGCTTCCGTGTTTGCATCGTTAGGGCTGAATTGGGCAGCAGGAATAATAGCTCTTGGCGCCGTTTTTTCTATGACTGCCGTTTTACTTGTATTCCAGCTTGGCCAACCGCGAATCTTTTTCGCAATGTCGCGTGATGGCTTACTGCCTAAGTATTTTGCTAAAGTGCATCCAAAGTACAAAACACCACACGTTACTACAATTTGGACCGGAATTGTAGTCGCGGTATTCTCAGGGTTTGCAAATATAAACGAGGTTGTTGAATTGACAAACATCGGGACATTGTTTGCTTTTATTCTTGTTTGTGTCGATATCATTATTCTTCGAAGAATTGCTCCTGAACGCAAACGAATGTTCAAAACGCCATTGGTGCCTTTGATCCCTTTATTAGGGATTGGCATGTGTCTTTATCTCATGCTCGGGTTGCCGGTATTGACCTGGGCAAGGTTTGGAGTGTGGCTGCTTATTGGAGCCGTTATTTATCTTTTGTATGGAATACGGAGAAGCAAGCAAAGAACAACGTAATGATTTTTGATATTTGTTAGTACCACTTCAATAATGATGAGGCAGGGAGGAAATGATTTTATTCTATTATCATAATCATATAATTTGGAGAACATTATGTTTAGACGCCTAATTACCATATCATGGAATATTGTTCTTGCCACATTGCTTATTACATTGTATTGCACTGCTCAAACTACGGATTCAGTTGAAACTGAAAACTTTGTTGAACGCAACTTAGGCGGTCCGCGTTTAGGTGTGACAAGCTTTGTAGATGATGGAGAAATTACAAACGTTGTACGTGGGAGAGACCTCGGCAGAGTAATGAGTCAATTTGGGTGGTTGTTTGAATATCAGGTAATCCCGGAAGGGGGAGGACCTGCATTTTTAGTCCAATTCTCAACGCTTGTTACAGGAGTGGAACAGGGTGTGTTTTATCCTAATCTTTCCCTGGTTTTAGGTATTCGAACACCGGATGGATTTGAGCTCGGGCTAGGACCAAATTTGTTTGTAGGGAGTGGCTCGATTTCACATTCAGCGCTGACAGTAGTAATAGGAAAAAATTTCAAATACGGAGGGGTGAATATCCCTGTCAATATTTCTCTATCAACCAGTCCGAAAGTGTTACGATTAAGCTTGCTATTTGGATATGCAGTAGCAAAGGCGAAATAATTATTCGATGGATTTGCAAAACCTTTAAATTTCATAGAACTCCGACTTCTGTATTTAAGAAAAACTTGAAAATTTCATCAAAATCTAATACTCAGGAAGTCGGAGT